>CAJWZG010000035.1 GCA_913049565.1 uncultured Gammaproteobacteria bacterium | reverse complement strand
CTGGAAGTTATGGTGTTTTGCGGTTGTTGGACTACTCAGCTTTACGCTAAGAAAGCCTCGTCCGTTGCCCTCGACCTGTCTGATAGTCGCTTTTTCGTTAGCGCTGTTGTTAGATGGAACTCGTACTTTGCCGAAGGAACAGCTTTTCGACGCTGTGCCGACTTCGGTTGCAGAAGCCAGGGCTGACGAGATAGTGCAGGGCAAATCGCTAGTTACCGTAGGTTTATCGCTGCCACCCTTCGTCAGTACAACCCGAAGGCGCGAAGCAGAAGTGTTCGCTGAGAAACTGGTAGCTGGCTTCGGGCTAAGATATTTGGTGGCGGTTGAGTTTGCGGATTGGATTCTAGAGGCTGCCGCGCGCCAGCAATTGGAACCAGAACTGGTTGCCAGTCTGGTGTTTGCTGAAAGTTCTTTCCGAAAAAACGCACGATCTCATGTCGGAGCTGTCGGGCCCGCGCAAGTACGTCCGAACTATTGGAGTGAGTTCTGCGGAGCGGTTGATTTGCACGATCCTGAGCAGAACATCTATTGCGGCACCCAGATTCTTGGTTTTCTCCTCGACCGTTGCAACAGCAATCAAGCCTGCGCGTTATCAGCCTACAATATTGGCATGAACTCCAAGCGCTTTGCTGCTGGCCTGCGTTATGTCGAGAAAATAGACCGACATATGGCGGCCTTGAAAACAGTGAGTCTTTAGTCGCGACTTGGACTCGAGGTTCTCTACCGATTCGGCGCAAACCAACTCGCTCAATCAGATCAGCGCCTGAGTCTTCCCATCCTTGGATCTTTGGTTATGCTCTCTCTTCGATAACAGGAGAGCAGTATGAACTTTGGACTACTGATTTTTGCAACAGACTACGCCATAGCCCCTGATGTGCTAGCTCGCGAAGCTGAGGCCCACGGTTTTGAATCGCTGTTCCTGCCTGAACACACCCATATTCCAGCGAGTCGCCTCTCACCCTGGCCCGGGGGCGCGGAACTGCCTCGTCAGTACTGGCACGCCTATGACCCGTTCGTGGCCCTTGCCATGGCTGCAGCGGTGACTTCCCAGCTACAGCTGGGTACTGGTATTTCACTGGTGACAGAGCGCGATCCGATCTTGATGGCCAAGCAGGTAGCGAGCTTGGACTTTCTCTCCAACGGTCGCGTGCAACTAGGAGTAGGTGCCGGATGGAATGCTGAGGAAATGGAGAATCACGGCACCCCCTTTGCTCAACGTTGGAAAATACTTCGCGAGCGTGTCTTGGCTATGCGAGAAATTTGGACTGAGGAAGAAGCTGAATTTCACGGGGAGTTTGTTGACTTTGATAAGCTGTGGGCCCACCCCAAACCCCTGCAAGCTGGCGGCCCACCAGTGCTTTTGGGCGCTTCTTCTCGATTCGTGTACCAGCGGATTGCCGAATATGGCGATGGTTGGTTCCCAATTTATCAAGATGCTCGTCGTGCAGGTGCGAGTGGGGTCGTTGACTATGCAGCGGGTATAGAGCAGACCTTAGAAGCGTGGGATCAGGTAGGCCGCGCGGGTCGTCCCAACTTCAGCATATTTGGTGTCGGCCCTGACAGGATGGCGGTTGAATCGTTAATTGAACTTGGCTTTGATCGCATCATCTTCTCGTTGCCCTCGGGTTCAGCGGACGAAGTGCTTCCTATGCTTGAGAAATACGCGGCTTTAGCGCATCAATTCAACCAGTGATTTGTCGGCAGGGCTGTGGGGCCTGTTGCATCGCCCCGAGTATTACGTCGGCTCTGCCCGGGATGCCTCACGGCAAGCCCGCTGGAGTTTCCTGTATTCATTTGAACGAGACGATGGCCTGCAACCTGTTTGGTCGACCTGAGAGGCCAGATTTCTGTGCGAGTTTTAAAGCAGAACCGTCGGTTTGTGGCCAGTCTCGCGACGAGGCGTTGCGGCTCATGGAAATTCTTAATCAGACCAGCGGATAGGCGCGCCGAGTTAGAGCGACTTCAAGGTGGTCACAACCTCTTCCTCGTTTTTAGTGAGAAAGGCATTAAGCCCAGCGCTTAGTGCTCCCTCTATGTTCTCTTGGCTGTCGTCGAGGAAGGTGACTTGCTCGGGCAACACGTCCATCAACCGGCATACGTGTCGAAAAGCATCAACATTGGGTTTTCTAAAGCCGACTTCATGGGACAGAAATAGGGCATCGAAGGGTTCAAAAACCTCCGGGTACAGCGTAAGGAAACTCTCCGCGTGTACTCGATTGGTGTTGCTAAAAGCGTATAATCGAAACCGTTTTTTCAGTTCCCCAAAGAGTGCCGCAACATCGCGATAGGGCTCTGTCCATAGCGCGTTCCAACCGTCGCGCCACTGACCGGATGTCATGTAGACATCCAGGCTACTGCTGAGATGCGCTGTGTATTCAGCGAAATTTAAGTGCCCGATTTCATGTGCCTTGTAGGCATCGTCCAGCGTCCAACCGTTATAAAACACGGCCTCCTCAACACCAGCGGCCTGAGCCCAGTATCGAAAGACGCGGCGAAAATTAATGCCTAGAACGACGCCGCCAAGATCCAGTAGCAAAATTTCAGCTGGCTTAGCCTTTTTAGAATCCGGCATTGGCGTTGTTTAAAGCCTCAACGTAATCCGCTTCGAGAATACTGTAAGACGTATCGCCGTTCTTCATCACATAGACCGGGCCGTCTATCTGCGCAATGTCAAAACCTTGCTTGCGCAAATCACCTTTTAGCATCTTAAAAGTGCCTGTGACATCAATGTCCTCATCGATACGCAGAAAAACGGGTACGGCATAGCTGGGCAAGACATCGCGCACATAGATTGAAAAACGATCTAGGTCCAAGGACAGCACTCCATCATTCAGAGTAATGGAGGCCATGCCAGCCCTGCCGTCTGCGCCGGGTATTTCGACACCGAAGATGTTGCAGAACTTCACTTGGTCGAAGCCGTTAATGATTTCGCCGACTTCATTGGTGGAAACGTTTTCCGATTTCCACCGGAAAGTGTCGCCAACCCTGTCGACAAACTGGTAATGGTCATAACCTAACGAAAAACCTACGTCGACGGTGCGCATAAGGTCGCCAGTGTTGAACCAAGCGTCGCCATCGGCCAAGGCATTGCGCAGGATTTTACCCTCGGTGGCGGTTGGGTCCGTATAGCCTTCAAAGATCGTATCCGGAGTGATTTTGCCAAGCAGCAGTCCGGGCTCGCCGGCGTTCACTTCGATGCACTTGCCGTTGTCGTCACGAATAATTTCATCCTGATCTACATCGTACTGAACCAACACGACTTCGGCAGAGGTCATTCCCACGGTTAAGTCTTTGTTCATCAGGTTCGCGAAAGCCACATTGCCTTCTGAGGCACCATAAATTTCGCATACACGCGTTATGCCATAGCGCTGTTTAAAAGCCATCCAAATATCGGGTCGCATACCGTTACCCATAATAGAATGCAGCGGGATTTGCGCGTCTCCAGATTCTTCTGGAATGTTCGTTAGGTAGCGGCACAGCTCGCCGATATAGACCATATGTGTGCAATTGTTATCACGAATGTCGCTGCGAAAAGCGCTGGCAGAAAATTTGCGCCGCACGAACATACCGGCCCCGGACGTGAACGATGACCCAACGCCGAGTAACAGTCCTGTGGCGTGGTAAAGGGGTAGGCATAAGTAAATTCGGTGCCCTGGCTGGGTTTTCAACCCGGCAGCGCCTGACATGTCGGCGCTTATCAAGTAACGCCGGTTAGACATCACTGCGGCCTTGGGTAGGCCCGTAGTACCCGACGTGTAGATATAAAGAGCTGTTTGCCCAATGGTGTTGTCGGCTGTTTCTGCAGGATTACTGTCTCGCGCCGCTTGCTGCAGTGCATCTAGATCCATTGCCCAATCGGGGCAGGTTGTGTTTGAGGTTGCAGCATCGGCAACAAACAGGAAATCTTCGCCACTGGTCAAATCAAGCTCGCTATGAACTTCCTCTATGGCGCCCGAAACTTCAGCACCAAAAATACATTTCTTCGCCTCTATCACGCTGATGCAGTGCTTAAGAGATCTACCCGTTAAATTGGTATTGAGTAAGCCAGCGGTCACACCGAGTTTGTTGAGACCGACCAGCAGAGCCAAAAACTCAACCCTGTTTTCCATCATGACGCAGACGGTATCGTTGCGCACAAGGCCCTGAGCCTTGAATGAGTTAGCGTATTGGTTGGCCAAGGAGTTGAACTGAGCCCAATTCAACTCCTTGCCTTCGCAGACAATGGCATTAGAACCGCCGATGCGAGTCGCGTTGGCTTCAACCCGCGCACCAAAGCAATCTTTGACGTCCGCAGCCCTGGGCGTCATCCCTTTTTTGAGTTTGAGTAGGGCAGGTAGTTGCCCAAGTGTCGCGATATCCTTCAGCAACTGCATCAAAACAATCCTTGTACTTCTATTTACTCGAGTTGAGCTTAGACCTTGCGTTAGCTGGCGGAAAGCCCTAAGAATCCGTTAGAAGTTTTGGCAGCTGGGAGAGACAGATGATGAATCAATGGCAAATTGGCGATGTGACGATAACCCGCGTGGTAGAGATTGAAAGTCTAGGTGGCTCTAAATTTATTTTGCCTGATGCGACTCGCGATGCATGTCTGCCTTATCGTTGGATGCAGCCGCATTTCATGGATGAACTTGGCAACCTGATGATGAGTGTGCACGCCTTAGTAGTGGATACAGGTGAACGCAGAATTTTGGTAGACACCTGCATTGGCAATGACAAAGAACGCAACGTACCGAACTGGTCGAATTTACAAACACATTTTTTGCAGGATCTTGAAGCGGCAGGGTACCCGCCAGAGACGATCGACTCGGTGTTATGCACCCATCTGCATGTAGACCATGTCGGCTGGAACACCATGCTAGTGGGCGGTGAGTGGGTACCCACTTTCCCCAATGCGCGTTATCTGTTTGCAAAAACTGAATGGGAGCATTGGGACGCAAACGAAGATGAAAAAGTCTATGGGCCAGTATTGGCCGATTCTGTTCGTCCCGTCGTTGAGGCAGGACTGGTCGATTTGGTTGAAATGGATCATCAGATCTGTGCCGAAGTATGTTTCGAGCCAACGCCCGGTCACACACCAGGCCATGTCAGCGTGCATATTCGATCTAAAGGCACCGAAGCGTTGATTACAGGCGATTGTATTCATCATCCAGTTCAAATGACTCGTCCGGATTGGTGCTCGTCCGCCGATGTCGATCAAGCACAAGGCCTAAACACGAGGGAAGCTCTGCTACAACGCTATGTCGATGACGACATTCTGATCATTGGCACCCATTTTGCGACGCCGACGGCCGGACACATCAAACATCTCAGTGATGGGGGTTACTATTTGGATACTTCTAGTTGATAAAATTGTGCGGTGACTTTGTTAGGAAGGTAAGTCGGTTGCGTTAAATGTTGGGTTGGTTGCGTGAGTAGTATGTGGTTTCCCGGCAGATGAGTTCAACTGCTCTTGCCTCTTGTCCCCGCAGCCATCGGTATTACAACAACTAGAATTGTTGTCGTCACAAGTTCGGGCCCAAATAGAATCATATTGAGCGGAACAAGGAGCGTAATCCAAGCTGGAGCACAGACTTCTCAACGTGGTGTCGCGCCTCTAGGCCGTCGCGTCAGCCTCGATTTCCGCTAACAGCTTGACGACGGTCGATTGCATTTTGTCCCACTCGCTAAACAAAAACTCTTCAACGTTTTGGGTTGGTAGATCAGAGTAGGGAATGCGCCAAAAGTGCAGTCGAACCTGTTGATTATGCCAGCCACCGCCCAACAAATCGTGGATATCAGCAGAGCCTTCAAATCCCGCATGGGCAAGAAAGACGAGGTCTTTACCGGGATTCGCCGCCAACATACCAGTGACGCCACCGAGGCGCAGTGGCAGCAAATTTGGCCAACGATCAAGTTGAGATTGCAACTGTGGGTGTTTTGCTCTGAGTTCGTCATGCTTCTTTTGCGTAAAGCGAGTGCCTTCGGGGTAAATCAAAACAGATTCATCATCGCCAGCGGTGGCGATGAGATTGCTCACGTCCTCAACAGCCTTGGCCGAGTCAGCTCCCGAGCGATCGACAAACACGTTGGGTAAGCGATGCCCACCGACATCAAGACAGGGAAGATATTGCAGCTCCTGCTTCAGTACGTAGCGCAGGCTCTCACGACGAGCTTTGCCGAAGAACAGCAGGGGCAAAACGGTATCCCCCATGCTGGAATGGCGACACAGTACAAGTGCACAATTGCCCTCTAAAGCTTCGGTGCCAGTGACAGTTATGCGGAGCCGATAGAGGCGTTTGCCCATGTCAAATAGTTGTTGTGCCCACCAAAATTGAATCGCTCTATTTTGCTCCATATGTTCGCTCTTCGAGTATCGAGCGAGGACCCAAAGAAAACGCGCGAGTCCCGCCCACTCATGCAGCAAAAAGCCGTAAATGAAGGCCAGTGCTTTAGGTGCTGTGCGAAACTGGGGTATCAAACTCAGCAGCACCGAAGCGATGCTGATCAAAGGCAGCATTACCAAGGCGAGGATGGACACCAGTACCAAGGTTGAAATGGTCAAAAGTCGTCGTTGAAACATAAAGGATGGTTTCCCAGATTAAGGCCGTGCCGTGTTGATTCAGTTGGCGAATTGCTTTTCCATTACAACTAGGCGTCGCCTGAACCAACGTGCGCCGACGATGCCGAAGATAATGTTGCTCAATGCGGTTGCGATAAAAATTCCCACATAGCCGTACAAGCTGTTCAAAAACGTTGCGAGTGGTATGTACACGATGATCATGCGCCCAAAGGATAAGGCTGTACTCGGCAACGGTTTGCCCAGTGCATTGAAAGAGGCAGAGGCCATCATCAACACGCCCCAAAGGCCATAGCTCAGAGGAACCAGTGCCAAATAGGTTGCAGCAACCGTGATAACCGGCGCCGAGCCGTCGATCCAAGAGGCGATATAGTCGCCGAATAAAAATAAAGGTGCGGCTACTACCAAGCCCCAACTAAGACAAAATAGGTAGCTTACTTGCACACCTGAGCGCACTCGATCGACAAGGTGAGCCCCCCAGTTTTGTCCGACAAACGGGCCAATAGAACCGGATAGCGCGAACATCAACATGGCGGCAACCGCCTCGATACGAATGGCTACACCAAAACCGGCAACGGCTGCCTCCCCGTAGTCGGCGATCAAAAAAGTAATGTAGGCAGCAGTGACCGGACCGATCAGATTTGTAGCCATGGCGGGAATGCCAATGTGCAGAATGCGCTTGGCAGAACGGAACCAACCTTTGAAGTGTGCTTCGCTGAGAACGAGATCGTCGCGACTAATGAACCAAAGGGAAACGGCTAATGTCCCTAGGCGGGTAAGCGTCATCGCGGTGGCAGCCCCGGCTAATTCCATGGCTGGAAAACCAAACCAGCCGAAAATAAAAATAGGATCTAAAATGAGGTTGATCAGTGCGCCTATAGTCATGATCGCGCCAGGAATGTTCGCACTGCCGTTGGCTCGCATAATGCTGCCGCAGATCATACTCATGGTGAAAAGAACGGTACCGGGCAAATAAATATCCAGATAAGAATGAATCAATGGCAGCAAAGCTGGCGCAGCGCCCATGGCGATAAAAAGGGGGTCGATGGCAAACCAGCACAGGGCGGAAAGAACCAACATCATGCCGAACACAAGTATCAAACTGTGTGTACCCAATGTAGGCACATCATCAAAGGGTTCTATTCCGGGCGCGCTGCCGTCGGCACTACGCGAATTAATCTGCCGAGTGCCCACACTGCGGGCAATAACTGAGGAAGTCCCAATACTGATGCCTAGGGCTATGCTGGTTAGCACCATGACAAGGGGGAAAGTAAATGTGATCGCCGCGACATGGGCAGTGCTGAGCTGGCCAATAAATCCCATTTCCAGCATTTGCACCAGAATACTGGACGAAACACCGGCCATCATCGGGGCGGTAAGACGCGCCAAGGATACCGATACCCGGCCTTGAGTGAGATCGTGAGTCGACATGTGAAGCGATTATGTCACTTATGGGTGTTGAGGAGAGATGAAATGTATCTGGTAAGTTTACACCTAGTTGACTGTGTCGGTGCCGCCGCTAACGGGGTTCGGGGTTTATTCCACGACTCCACCATTCAACGGTTTCACTATAAAACGGGGCTGGATAGAAACTTAGCGGTGTTAAGCTGCGCGACGAATTAGGAGACACCCATGTCAAACCCATTTGGTTATACCAAGGCAGTGGAGGTAACCGCAGAGCACCACCATGAGTACCTGCTTTTTGCGCGATCAGCCGCACGTGCAGCAGGAGATGTCATTTTGCCTTACTTTCGCTCGGGTCTGCAGGTGAGTAATAAACTCGACGGTGATGGGTTTGATCCCGTTACCTTGGCGGACCAAGGCGGTGAGCGCGCGATCCGCGCAGCTATTGAGAAGATCTACCCCGATCACGGTATTCTGGGTGAAGAATTCGGCTTTAAAGAAGGCAATGGCCTGACGTGGGTAATTGATCCGATCGATGGTACCCGTGCCTTCATGACGGGTATGTTGCACTGGGGGGTGCTGTTGGCGTTATTTGACGGCGAAACCCCCTTAGTTGGCGTCATGTATCAGCCGTATACCGACGAGTTGTTCAGTGGCGACGGTCAGAGCGCTTGGCTAGAGCGCGGTAGCCATATTCAATCGTTGCAAACCAGCACATGCCCATGTGTTGCCGAAGCCAGTCTCTCGACAACGGGAATCGATTGGTTGGCCGCTAACGAACAGCAACAGTACAAACGGCTAAGCCGCCAAACAAAGCTCGCCAAAATGGGTGGCGACTGCTATCTGTTTGGCATGCTGGCCATGGGCTCGTTGGATCTGGGACTAGAGGCGAGGTTAAAAGCCTACGATATCCAAGCGTTAATCCCCATCGTTAGGGGTGCTGGAGGTGTGATCACTAGCTGGGACGGGGGCAATCCGAGTTTGGGTGGCACGGTATTGGCTTCAGCGAACCAAGCCCTGCATGCCGAGGCGCTTGCATTACTGCAAGGGACCTAACAGGGCTATTGATCTGCGTCAGTAAGGCTTGCTAGCCCGCCCGCGCAAATCTTGCTAAGCGAGTCGACTAACAAGCTTTTCTCTGCAGCCTTAACCCGCTGTTCAATCATATCCACGTCATCGCCGGGCCTCACGGGCACCTGGGTTTGAGCAAGAATCGGCCCCGTGTCGTACTCATGACCGACCAAGTGTAGCGTTGCTCCGGTTTCGGAAACTCCAGCAGCGTAGACCGCCTCATGCACCTTGCGCCCAAAAAACCCCTGTCCGCCAAATTTCGGTAACAAAGCGGGATGGGTGTTAATGATTCGGCCGGAGTACTGGGTTAGCGTTTCGGTCCCCATCTTTTTCATATATCCCAGCAGCAAAACCCAGTCAGCCTGAAACTCGGCAAGGGTAGCTGCAATCGCCTGATTTGCTGCTGCCTCGTTACCGTGGGTTTTTCCGCTGATGTGACGTGTTTCGATACTCGCAATCGCGGCTCGATGCAGTGCTCCTGCTTTGCTGTTGTTGCTGATGACCACAACGACTTCGGCTTGCAACGATTGATTTGCGCAGGCGTCGATCAAGGCTTGTAGGGTAGAGCCCTCGTGCGAGGCCAAAACCGCCAGTCGCATCACTCGGCGATCCGAAAAATCGCGTGGTGCTCAATATCAACAGCCACGGCGTCGTCACGCCAAAACGTCAGGTGAATGGCAATGAACTGGTGGCCCTTTCGTTCTGTGCGCTCGGTAACCACGCTGCGCACTACTACTTCATCGTTCACCTTCAACGCGCTGCGGTGGGTGGTTTTGGACTTCACGTGAATCCAAGCCGGCATAACATATTCCTGCATCAATGCTTCATTAGCCAAAGAAAGAAGGTAATGCGGATGAATGTAGTTTTGGTATGCGACGTCTTCGTCACCGATCTCGGCGCAGTAGCGCAGGTTTTCTTGCTCGCTGAGCTTTACCGCCCAAGGCGAGAAGACCTCATCAATGCAGACATTATCCCAGGCGATTTCGGGTCTACCCGGCTGTTTCAGGTCACCATCAAGGCCAAGCTCGTCGGCCAGCGGCGAAGGCGAGTGTGGTGTAATGATCGAGATTAGTTCACCTCGTTGATTAGTCGCCACAACGTTGTGGCCTTCTCTAGGCCATTCGATGGTCAGTTCGTCACCGTGGTAAGTGGGCTTAATCAATTTGACCTCGACGCAGCTGTTGTCGAACCAGGTTTCCCCATAGTGCTCTACCAAGGGTTTTACCAAATGACCGTAGATGGCGACACCCGGTACCAAGGCGCTTTTGAAGCCATATCGGTTCGCCATTTCGTCGCTGTGCATGCGGTTTTCGCTATGCGTACTAAAATTCCGTGCAATAACGTGGTCAGTGGTCATGGGTTTCCTTTCGCGCGCTAATTCAGAATGTTGATGGAATTGATCCCAGCAACCAATTGTGGCGACATCCAATGGACGAATCTACAGCCGCCTAGCTGCAATTCGTATCGTGGTTTGTGGATTGCAAAAAACGAAGCGCAACGCACTCATCCGTAGGCTTGAGCGGGCAACCAAGTCACCACCGCTCGCCAGTTGAAGATGATCAGCATGCCAAGCACTTGCAAAATGATGAAAGGCACTACGCCTGCGTAGATGGTCGTCACGGGTATCCCCTGGGGTGCAACGCCTTTGAGGTAAAAAATTGCAAAGCCTACGGGTGGCGTCAGAAAACTGGTTTGCAGGCAAACGGCAAAGAGAATGGTGAACCAGATCGGATCGAAACCCAGACTCGCAACGACTGGAGCCACGAGTGGCAACACGATAAGGGTTAACTCGATCCAGTCGAGAAAGAAGCCCAGTAAAAACGTTGCGAACAAGATCGCAATGATGATGCCCGTGGGTTCAAAAGGCAGGGAGAGCAAAACTCCTTCGATCAACTCGTCACCTCCAAGGCCCCTCAGCACGAGCGAAAAGGCTGTTGCACCGAGCAATACCGCGAAAATATAGGCCGTGGTTTTGGTGGTTTCCTGCAGCACCTCGCGCATAACACCTGCCGACATCTGCTTTTTGATAATCGCAAGTAACAGGGCGCCTGCAGCGCCAACGCCCGCTGCCTCGGTTGGTGTGGCGAGCCCCATAAAGATACTGCCGAGCACCGCTAGAATGAGGAAACCCGGCGGCAAGATGGCCAAGAACAAATCTTTGATCGCGCTCCAGTCGAAGGGCTCCGTAGGTGCAGCGGGTGCGCGTTGCGGCTGTAACCATCCCACCAACAGTAGGTAAGTGATGTATAGCCCGCCGAGTAAGGCGCCCGGGAAAACGGCACCCAAGAACAAGTCGCCGACGCTCATGGCCATACGATCAGCCATCAGCACCAGCATAATGCTCGGCGGAATCAATATGCCCAAGGTACCGACTGCGCAGACCGTGCCAGTGGCCAGAGACTTGTCATAACCCTGCTGCAACATAGCGGGCAAGCCGAGCAAAGCTAGCAACACAACCGAGGCACCGATGATGCCAGTGGTTGCGGCAAGTAGGAGCCCAATTACGGTAACGGTAATGGCCAAGCCGCCGTGCAAATTGCCGAAGAGTCGGGCAAAACTGTGCATCAACTGGTTCGCAATGCCTGATCGGTCTAGTAACAAACCCATTAAAATAAACATGGGCAGCGCGACCATTACCCAGTTTTCCATGACATTCCAAATGCGCTCGACGGTGAGTGAGGTGTAATCCCAGTCCATGCCGGTGGCTAGGTTAAAGTCGGCTTCGAGGATTACCGCTAAGGCGCTAAACACGATAGCCAGACCGCCTAATAACCAAGCGACAGGGAAGCCCGTGAAGACTAAGGCGATAAAGCTCACGAACATGCCGATAGCCAGAATTTCATTGGCCGGCATGAGAACCCTCCTTGTTCGATTGTGAAGATTGGCCAGCTTCGTCAGGCGAGCCCAGGAACAATAAGTGCCATACCCGCAATAGACGGGCGACAACAGTCATCAGCAATAAGGCAAACCCCAGCGGCAGAGCGGCCTTGATTAACCAGCGCATCGGCAGGCCGCCGGGTGAAGCAGACACTTCCGATACGGCAAACGACGACGCAACAAAGGGAATCGAATAGATCAGCACCAAGGCGATAAAGGGCAAAAGCAGCAGGAGGATGCCATAGAGCTCAATCCAAGCCCGAGTGCGGTGGGTGAAGTGCTCGTGGAGTACGTCGACGCGAATATGTGCGTCAGCTTGGTAGGCATAACCCAGACCCAGGAGAAATCCGATGGAATACAGATGCCACTGCAGTTCTTCAAGCTCGATACGACCTTCGTTAAACACGTATCGCATCAGTACATTGATCACGATAACCGACAGTAAAATCAGCCAAACGTAAGAAATCCATTGCCCAGCCTGTTCCGCAACGCGATCGATACGTCGCGACCAGGTCGTATGAGGCAAATAGTCTTTCGGGTTGATTGTAGCCACTAGCTAAAAGTCTCTGGGCAGATAGGCACGTGACTTCCACTGGGCATACTGTTCACGGAACGCACGCTGCGACGCCAAAATTTCGGCGAAATCATCATCTTTGGCCGCCTCTTCTTCAAGAATCTGATCAGAGACCCGGTTCAGTTCGCGCAGTAGCGGTTCCGGCAGAATCTCTGCAGAAACACCTATATCGGCAAAGCCTTCGATGACGGCTCCTTGCAAGGCTTCGGCCTGGGCGAGATTGCGAGTAACAGCAGCCGTGCAGCCAAGGTTGAGCATTGCTTGATCTGCCTCGCTCAAGGCATTCCACACACCCAAGTTCACAACCAGATGAGAAGAAGTGAATGGCTGATGCCAACCGGGGTAGTAGTTGTAGGGTGCAACGCGATTAAATCCGAGAGCCTGATCCACCACCGGCAAGGCGAACTCTGTCGCATCAATGGCCCCTTTTTCCAGAGCCTGAAATATTTCGCCCCCGGGCAACATGGTGACGCTGGCCCCCAGTCGCTCGATGACGCGACCGCCCAAGCCAGCAAAACGAATCTTCAGTCCTTTGACGTCTTCCAGCGTGTCGATACGGCGGCGGAACCAGCCGGCAGTTTCAGGGCCAGTCATGCCGCAGTATATGGGGTGGAGGTTGTAACGTGTGTAGAGAGATTCGGTGAGCTCGCGACCGCCGCCGTTGTACCACCAAGCACTGTATTCCCATGGCTCCATGCCGAAAGGCACGGCTGCGATTAGCGGCGAGGCAGGTATTTTACCTTGATCGTAACCCAACCAAGTATAGCCGGCTGAGACTTTGCCATCGCGGACCGCATCGGTAATCGAAAAAGCCGGCACGATTTCGCCTGGCTCGAAGACCTGCAAGTCGATGGCTCCGCCGCTGGCTTGCCGAATTGCCTGAGTAAAGTAGATGGGGTTGTCACCCAGTACTGGCATGGTGCTTTGAAAGACAACGGGTAGCCGCCACTTGATACGTGCGGTTACTCCAGGTCTCTCAGTAGTTTCCGAGCCGCTATAAACCGGTGCGTGTACGGGTCGGACCGCTAGTGATCCAACGATGCCGACGACAAAGGCTGTGATGACAGCAAAAAGCGCGGCGCGATTGCTGATAGATCTAGCACTGGGCAGGCTATTGGGTGCGTTATTGTGTTTATCATCGGATGTGGCCACAAACTCTCTCCCGAAGTTGGCGTGGTCTGCGATTTCGATCAGGACCGATTGTGGGAAGCCAACTCGTTACATGCAAGGCGGGCGTCAAATTGTGACTGGGCTTTTTCTACATCATGTACACAACCACCTCACTAAATTTGCGGATTGGGGAAAGCCTTACGACTTGCCCAAAGGGAATGTATTGCTTGTCAGTTATTCCTTTTTTTGACACGAGGTGCGCTGTTAACTTGCCGCGCGCGTAACCGTAGACAAGGTTGCTTGTGTTGCGGGAAAGGATCGACCGGGCTGCGAAGCCTTGGAAAAGCGATATATCAGATCACTCAATGTTGGGGGCTTTATGCAAATCGGAGTACCGAAGGAAACTTGGCCAGGCGAGGTGCGTGCCGCTATGGTTCCTGCCAATGCGGGCAAGTTGATTAGTCAGGGATTTTCTGTCGCGGTGCAAAGCGGCTTGGGCGCGGCATCGGGATATTCGGATGCGGATTACGCCGAAGCGGGAGCCAGCGTCAGTGAGGACAGAGCCGCGTTGCTCTCCGGGTCAGACATTGTCCTGTCGGTGCGCAAGCCGGATGACGCAGACGTTGGCTCGCTGAAACAGGGTGCCCTGTACGTGAGCTTTCTCGACCCGTTCAATGAACAACCGTTAGTCGAGAGCATTGCTGCCCAAGGCGCCACTGCCATTTCCATGGAGATGGTGCCTCGAAGCACTCGAGCGCAAAAGATGGACGCCTTGTCATCCCAGGCGAACTTGGCAGGCTATGTCACAGTGATTCAAGCCTCCTATCACCTCCCCAAGATCATGCCCATGATGATGACACCTTCAGGCACGATTCCACCGGCGCGGGTATTTGTGATCGGTGCCGGTGTGGCTGGCTTGCAGGCAATTGCTACCGCTAAACGTTTAGGCGCTCGCGTGGAGGCGTTCGATACCCGCCCAGTGGTCGCCGAGCAGGTGCAGTCACTTGGCGCTAAGTTTGTGGAAATCGATTTGGGCGATACCGGCCAAACGGATCAGGGCTACGCGAAAGAACTCACACCAGAACAGGTTGAAATGCAACGCGAGGGCCAGAAAGCCATTATCAGTCAGTCCGACGTGGTGATCACTACGGCTCAATTGTTCGGCCGCCCAGCGCCACAAATCGTGGGCCGTGACATGGTGGAGTCGATGAAGCCCGGCAGCGTCATCATCGACATGGCTGTCGAGACCGGAGGCAATGTTGAAGGCTCGAAAATGGACGAGGTGGTCGATGTCAACGGTGTCAAAGTCGTGGGACAGGGCAATCTCCCCGGAGAAGTGGCACGAAATGCTAGCGACATGTACTCCAATAACTTGCTGAATCTGGTTATGGAGTTTTGGGACAGTGAGTCAAAGACACTGAATCTTGATCCTGAGGACGAGATTATTCAGGCCTGTGTGATTACCCGAGATGGCGCAGTGGTCAACGAAACCATCAAAAACATTTATAGCGGAGGCTAAATTATGGAAGCCGTATTTCTTGCAATGGTTCTCATGTTGTCGATTTTCCTCGGCTTTGAGCTAATTTCGAAGGTGCCTGCGACCTTACACACTCCCCTGATGTCAGGCGCGAATGCGATCTCTGGCATTACGATTGTCGGCGCATTGATTTCTGCCGGCGGTGACTCCGATGCAATGTCCAGTTACTTGGGCGCCGCTGCGGTTATGTTCGCCATGATTAACGTCGCGGGGGGTTACCTGGTAACGAATCGCATGCTGAGCATGTTCAAAAAGAAAGATGTTGATCAGCCTGGAGGTAAGTCATGAATCCAGTCGTCATTAACCTTTGGTATGTCGTTGCTGCTGCGCTATTCATTTTCGGCCTGAAGCAACTCGGTTCACCTGCTACGGCTGTGCGCGGCAACATCCTGTCGTCGCTGGCTATGGTCATTGCGATCGGCGTAACTCTCTTTAACAAAGAGATTGGATCGTTTCAGCTCATTCTGATTGCCGCAGCGATAGGCGCGGTGATCGGTGTCATTGCCGCTCAGAAAGTCGAAATGACCAGCATGCCTGAGATGGTTGCCCTGTTTAATGGCTCTGGCGGCATCGCGAGTTTGATGGTCGGTTGGGCAGCCCTGTATAACCTCGGCAACACGACGTTTACCGACGTCACGATTTTGCTGTCGATTGTGATTGGCGGTATGACCTTCAGCGGCAGTATTCTCGCCTGGGGCAAGCTCAGCGAAGTAATGACTTCGGCTGCTGTAGTATTCGGCGCACAGCGTATTGTGAACGCGGCGATTCTGATTGGATTAATTGCCTGCTCAATCATGTTTTGCCTCGAACCGTCCGTTGATTCACCTTATCTCTACGCAGTGATAGCTCTGTCATTGCTGTTTGGTGTGATGGCCGTTTTACCAATCGGTGGGGCAGACATGCCGGTGGTAATTTCTCTGCTCAACAGCTACTCAGGTCTGGCGGCCTGTGCTGCGGGTTTTGCTATCAACAACAACATTCTGATCGTCGCAGGATCCATGGTAGGCGCGGCGGGTATTATTCTTACCAATATTATGTGTAAGGCGATGAATCGCTCTCTCGGCCACGTTTTGTTTTCTGGCTTCGGTGCCGTGAAGCAGGCGACCAAGGTCGAAGGCGAGGTTAAGCCTATTGTGGCCGAAGACGCGTTCTTGATCTTGGAAGCCGCGCAGTCAGTTTCTTTTGTACCTGGATATGGCATGGCGGTAGCTCAAGCTCAGCACGTTGTGCGCGAGCTGGGTGAACTGCTTGAAAAAAATGGTGCAGAGGTGACCTATGCGATTCACCCAGTCGCTGGTCGTATGCCCGGGCATATGAACGTACTGTTGACCGAGGCAAATGTTCC
>CAJWZG010000034.1 GCA_913049565.1 uncultured Gammaproteobacteria bacterium | reverse complement strand
TGATGAAACTTGCCATTGAAATCGGAGCTATCGCTGCAGATACGCTCAAGCAAGCGGTGGAGTGGGTGCAGTTTGCTGAAAACCTTGGCGTCGACATGGCCTTCGCGGCCGAAGCCTGGTGGAGTGATGCCGTCACACCACTGGCGTATTTAGCGGACAAAACCAGCCGAATAAAGCTTGCCACGGGCATCATGCAAACAACAGCTCGCACTCCTGCGATGACGGCTATGACAGCTCTCACCTTGCACGACCTCAGCGGCGGACGCTTTGTCTTAGGTTTAGGGGCAAGCGGGCCGCAGGTTGTCGAGGGCCTGCACAGTACGCCTTACCAGCCTCCCCTAACCAGGCTGCGTGAAACCGTTGAAATCTGCCGAATGATTTTTGCCGGCGAGAAGGTAAAGTATCAGGGCAAGATTTTTCAGATGCCGCTACCAGATAGCGAGGGTAAACCGATCAAAGTGCTGCATGAACCTGTTGAACTGCCGATCTACCTCGCCACCTTGGGCCCAAACGCGCTGCGCTATACCGGCGGCTCTGCCGAAGGCTGGCTGGGCACTTCCTTCTCACCGGATCAACCGGATGCGCATCTGGGCTACTTACGAGAGGGAGCCACAAAGGCAGGCAGAACGTTCGGCGATCTAGACTTATGCGTTTCGGTGCGCGTCGAGCTAGGCGACGATGTACAAGCGATAATCGAACGCCGCAAACCTGCTGTAGCTTTCAACATGGGCGGTATGGGTTCCGCTAAGACCAACTTCTACAACGATGCCTTCAAACGCGCTGGCTTCGCCGAAGATGCCTCGGCGATCCAACAACTTTGGATAGATGGCAAAAGAGAGGAGGCAGCTAAGCGTGTACCCGACGCCATGGTGACGCAATTTCAAGCATTAGGAGACGCCGACATGGTGGCCGAGCGACTCAACAAATATCGCGAGGCCGGGGTAACGACGCTTAAACTGGGGCTGGATAGCGCGGGCCCCATTGGCCCAAAACGCTATGAGCTCCTCGAACAAATTGTCGATATCGCAGGAGACCTATCATGAAGCTTTTTATGGTGCCGTTGGCCCCAAACCCGACCAAGGTGATGCTTTATATTGCTGAGCGCGAAGCGATGGGTGTGCAGATGCAGATTGAGCAGATCGTCGTCAATACGGTCAAGGGGCGCCATAAAGAACCAGAACACCTCGCGAGAAACCCCTTTGGCACAGTGCCCACCTTAGAACTTGATGACGGTAGTTTCCTCGTCGAGTCGCTACCCATCGTCGGTTATCTGGAAGATAAATTTCCACAGAACACCCTGTATGCCGGCACCCCAGAAGAGCGCGCTAAGGCGCGAGATTTAGAGCGTATTGTCGATTTGCGTATTGGTGGCCCTATGGGCGCTTATGGCCACGCTACTAAATCGCCGCTTGGACGCCCTCCCGAACCAGAAAAAGCTACCCAATACATGAGCGCGCTGCAGACGCCTATGGATTTTCTTGAGCAGCTACTCAGTGATGGTCGACCTTTACTGGGTGGTGACAGCGTTAATGTTGCAGATTGCACCCTGCAATCGTCGCTGCAATTTATGCGCTTTATCGAGGTCGACGTGTTTGGTGAGAGACCCTATCTTCGAGCGTGGGATGAACGCTATCGCGAGAGACCGGCGGCCAAAGCGGTTCTCAAATGGTAGCTGTCCAACAGCTTTCGGATAAGGCTCATCTGAGCCCTTCTTCGTGAGCCTGCACCGCTCAAACGGCGACGAACAAGAATCGGTTCACTGCGCATACACGGCTTGTTCAAACTCGCCCAGCGCCTGAACCAATGGGCCATCAAAAAATGGCTGCATTTGAGTAGCAAAAATGCCGTATAGCCCGGCTTCGCGATCTACCCAGTAATAGGAGTTCAAAGCCCCCGCCCAAGAGCCTGCATTGGAGCTACGCCCACCCTCAATCCCTGCGGGGTGCAGGAGCAAACCCAGACCCCATGTGGCGTTGCTGCCAAAGCTCATATCCGCGTCGTTGCTTACAGGAGGCATGGCTGTCTTTAACGCCGTCACTTCGATGTCGCCGATTTGATTTCGAAACATGCTGTCCACGGTCTCTGGTTGCAATAGCGTCTTACCGGCGAGAGATCCGCCGCTAAGCAGCATCTGTAACACAAGACCATAATCCGCGAGTGTGGAGTAGAGCCCACCACCACCCGAGTAAAAAGGCATGCTGCCTCGCTCCGCCGGCGTAGGTTGCATCATTGGCGCTGGCACAAGGCCCTCTTCAGTACGCGCCATTATGGTGACCGAACGAGACACCTTCTCAGCGGGCAACTCGTAAAACGAATCGATCATCCCCAAGGGTTCGAATATCTGGTCGAGAAAATAGTCTGCCAACCGCTGACCCGAAAGTGTTTCTACCAGCACACCAAGCAAGTCAGTACTGATACCGTACTCCCAAGCCGTACCGGGCTGGAAGGCAAGCGGGGCGACCAAGAAGTTGCCCCCGGCAAAAGCGCTTTGGGTCAAGCCAAGACCAATTGCCTTCAGCGCGTCCTGATTCCAAATTTCATAGACATACCCTGACGTATGCGTCATTAACTCTCGCGCCGTTGGAGCCCGGTTTGTTTTCTCTAGTAGTGGCTCGTCGTTTTCATCGAACCCATTGAGAACATTACGGGTGACGAGTTCGGGCAGATAAGAATCAATCGGGGTGTCTAGATTAAGTAGTCCTCGCTCAGACAACTGAAGCGCGGCAATGGTTGTGATCAGCTTTGTCATCGAGGCAATTTGAATAATGTTATCGACAGTGGCAGGTTTTTGTCGACGCGCGTCGCTGTAGCCGGCGGCATATGACCAACTTTGGCCGCTCGGGGCTCCCGTCGATGCAACGCCAAAGTGCAGTACTCCGTCTTGTACCGCCTTGTCGAGAACAGCCATTGCTGCGGTATTTTCCATTTGGCCATCTCCTGCAGTGGCTGTTGTTTGAGAGCAGAGCACAAAAAGTAGGAGCGCAAGTAGCCTCAATAGGGCAATTCGCCGTGTCACTTTGCACCGAGATATGTACCACCAGTAGTTAAAGAACTCTTAATTACAGCGTGCATTCTCTAACCATTTTATGTGCCGCTAGACACTATCACCCGCTTCCTAGTAAGTCAGCAGCAGAAGTACTCCAACGAATAAGCAGTCGGCCTCTTTCAGTATCGCTCAGGGTGTCTGTTGTCCTCATAGCATCTCAACAACGGGATAGTTGGGGGTACCCGCGTGGTCAAATTCGTGCCAGTCTTTTGTCTCTGTTTGTCATTAAATCTAAAATAACACGGGATAAATCATGATACGAAATATGTTGCTCCTCTTTGGCGCTCTGCTTGCAGCCGCACAGCCAGCCATCGCCATGCATCACGAGAACCCAGCATCAGACGAGGGTGGATTCACGACACTAATGGTGAAAACCAGTGATCCCGAAGCCTACATTGACGTGCTGAAGTCGAACAACAGCGCATTCAAAGCAACAGGTACTGCGGCTGCAGGATATTGCCTTACCCGCAGCGGCCACGACCACCCAGGCCAAATGCTAGTTTGGAGCGCATTTCCTACTTTGTCTGAAGCGTTAGCATCCTCGACAAAGTACGACCCAATGGGATCAACTGATAGCGCGTTCACCGATTTGAGAGAGGTGAAGTACGGAGTAACCTGGAAGCCCCTCATGCCATTTAAACTCGCGCCGGGTTACGAGCGAATGATTCGGGTCGTTGTTCCGTACGCTGATCGCATGGCATTCGTGGCCAAGATGACTGAAGCTCAAAAAGGGCTCTACGCTGCGGGCTTTAAGATGAATCTTGGCGTCTTCGAATCGATTGGAGGTGGCAAAACAGAAGCAAACATACTTCATGTCCGAGCTGTAGCACCCAGCGCCTCTGACTTCGGCGCAGTTCTCGACGCTTTTTATGCTGGATCGATTGAGATGGGTGGGAACTCCTGGATCGAAGCGTTTGCCATGGTTAGCGAAGTAAAGAGTGATTACATGCAGGAGTGCGCACAAATCTATCAAGCCGACTAATGTCAACGAATTATCAGGATTGTAAAACCTGACTTTCGCAGCAAAAACGGCCCATTTGGGGCCGTTTTTTTTCAACCTAAAAATCGTTCTGCTGCTTAAGGCGTTAATTTCATCAATCGCCCTTTGCTGCTGCCGCGCTCATCTTCAAGCACCCAGATTGCTCCGCCGGGTCCCTCCATTGCACTGCGGATGCGTGCTCCCATATCGTAGCGCGCCACCTCTTGGGCGTTTTCTCCATCGAATTGAATGCGAATCAGTGCTTTGGAACCCAGACCCGAAACCAGCGCATCGCCTTTCCAAGCATTGAACATTTCTCCATCAACAAAGGAGAGATCGCCCGGCGATATTGCAGGCACCCAGCTGACTTTGGGCGCCTCGAATTCTGGTCGTGTTTTATGATCGGGTATTGGACGCCCGTCATAATGCTTACCGTCAGAAACCTCTGGATAGCCGTAGTTCTCACCCTTACGAATCAGATTCAACTCATCGCCATCACGCGGCCCCATCTCGATAACCCAGAGGCGGTCTTGGGAATCTTGCGCGATTCCAAGCGGGTTACGATGTCCTAGCGACCAGATCTGTTGGTATACCCCAAGGCGGTCGACCAATGGCGTATCCGCTGAATGATCTACAAACGGATTATCGGCTGGCACGCTGCCATCGTCGTTTAGCCTGAGCACCTTGCCCACATTGGACTGCATATCTTGAGCAGGGGTAAATTTTTGCCGGTCACCGGAGGTGATCCACAAATAGCCTTCGTTATCAAACATGAGGCGATGACCATAGTGGCCATAGCCGACTAATTTAGGATATTGACGCCAAATAACTTCAAAGTTGGAGAGAGTTGGGCGTCTTGCAGAATCATCTATTTCTCCGCGACCTACGGCAGCGCCTCGCGTGCCATCTGCCGCTGATTCGACGAAGCTGAGATAGATCATGCCGTTACTTGCATAATCTGGATGCAAGACAACATCACCTAAGCCGCCCTGACCTCCATAGCCAACATCAGGCACGCCGTTTACTGCAACTTGTTCGCCTGCTTGTTCAACGATTACCAGACGACCTTTTTTCTCGGTAACCAACATGCGCCCATCAGGCAAAAAAGCCATGGCCCAAGGTTCATCAAAAGCGGTGATATGCTCAACATTAAAGGGCAATTCTTGGTTCGCTTGCACACCAAAGGAAGCGAAGAAAAAAATCACCCAAACGCACAGCCTCTGTTTTCTTGCCACACTCTGAGCTGTCTTGTTTCGAGTGCTTAGTACAATGGACATTCACGAATACTCTGAGTTAAAACCATGACGTTATCTGGCTCAACGTGAATAAAGTGCATTGGTAGAACGGTGTATATACCCGCTTCGGGCCCGGGTAGGCTTACTCTATGGAAAGATTCTCGCAAGCCGCCGACAACAATAAGACCGCTATTTTGACCGTGCTTGCTGAATGGTTACCCGACAAAGCCAACTTACTCGAAATTGGTAGTGGCTCCGGTCAGCACGCAATTCATATGGCTGCTGCGCTTCAGCACATACGTTGGCAGCCCAGCGAGCGCGCAGACATGCTGCACGCGCTGAACAGCAATATTCTCGCTTACGGCTCACCCAATATCTGCACCCCCGCGGGCCTTGATCTCAAAGAGGATTCATGGGTTTTTGACCCGGTGGACTGTATTTACTCAGCCAATGTGATGCATATCGTTAGCGAGGAGCTGGGTGAAAAACTGATTCGAGGCGCCGCCAAGGCTCTACGGCAGGACGGCTTGCTCGCTCTGTACGGACCCTATAAATATCGAGGGGAATTCACCACACGTTCCAATGCTGAGTTTGATCTGCGACTCAAAGAGCGCGACGCGCAAAGCGGTGTTCGCGACTTTGAATGGGTAACAGATATTGCCAACAACTCAGGCTTAACGCTCGCAGAGGATCGATCGATGCCAGCGAACAACAAGTTTTTGGCATTTAAGCGTAAGCTGTCTTGACACGAACATAGGCGCTAACCGCTTTTGTTCATTCACCGAGCACCGCCAATGTTTGACCCGCTGACACCGTTTGCCCCTCGGCAACCAACCACGTGATTGGCCCAGCGGCAGAGGCCCTAACCGGCACTTCAGTTTTCATCGATTCAAGAATCGCTATTTCTTGACCCTCTTCTACGACCTCATTGTCGGCAATCAACACCTTCCATACAGAGGCACTAATCGGACAAGTGATCTCTTCTCCACAGGGTTGATCCGCAACTAATGCAGGCGCGCTAACAATTTGAGCACTGCTGAACGTGAGGCTGCCGGAAGCTTTCCAACGCTCAAGTTCTTCTGCAAAAGCCTGCCCGCGAGTTTCGTTGAAAGCGTTAATTTGGGCAGCGTTGCTCACAAGATCTTGCTCGTGAGCGCCGAGCTCTAGCTGTGTAGTTTGGGTTTCAGGCAGATAGGCATCTCTCGCACAGGCCTCGCGTATTTCCAGCAATTCCTTGGCGCCCACTTGTTGGTACCGAATCTGGTCAAAATTGCGCAGCAACCAGCATTCGTCGCCAAGCTCGCCAAAGCCCTGGTTGCGCCAAACCGGAATCGTTCGACCCACAAACTGGTATCCACCTGGGCCTTCCATCCCGTAAATGCACATGTAAGACCCACCAATACCGACCGAGCCTTCTGCCGTCCAAGTACGCGCAGGATTGTACTTTGTTGTAACCAACCGATGATTCGGATCAATTGGGGTAGCAAGCGGCGCACCGAGGTATACGTCACCTAACCCCAGTACCAAGTAGCTCGCATCGAAGACGACTTGCTTTACCTGCGCGATTGACTCTAACCCATTAATCCGCCGAATGAATTCAATGTTATCCGGGCACCATGGAGCATCTGGGCGGACATTGTTCATGTAGCGTTGGATGGCCTCATGGCAAGCTGGGTCATCCCAAGACAGCGGCAGCGACACAATGCGTGAGGGTACCGACTTGCTGATATCGACCCGCGCTTGGATCAAAAGCGGCTCGAGCGCACGCACCATGGCGTCATGTGACCATTTAGTGGTATCAAATCGCAGCAGCAAGGAGCGCACACCGGGCGTAAGTTCCAGAACACCGGGTAAACCACTGTCGACGATAATTTTCGCAAAATCGCTAATCAACACTCGCGTACCAAGGTCGATAATAGCGTCGCCAAACTCCAACAGCACCCACTCTTGGCCTGCCTGTCGGATCGTTAAATCGTTGGCCTCATACAACACGATTCGTGCTGCTGAGCTATCTTTTGCTACGGCTAAGGAAGGCACCTTAACCAACGCGCTTCTATGATCCTCTAGCCACCGCGTTTGTGCTTCACCGATAGCAGTGGCCTGCTGTTGATTCACCAGTTGCAGCTGCACTTCGTCTCCGGGCACAAGTTGACCGAGCTTCCAACGATCCGCGTTAATCACGGCCGCAGGGCATACGAATCCACCCAGTGATGGACCATCAGGACCAAGGATTACCGGCATATCGCCCGTAAAATCGATGGCGCCAAACACATAGGCTGAGTCATGAATATTCGAAGGATGCAGTCCCGCTTCACCGCCATCCTCTCGTGCCCATTGGGGTGTTGGGCCGTTTAGTCGAATGCCCGTTCGATTGGAGTTGTGATCGACTCGCCAGCGAATCCTGAAAAACTGCTCGATCCACGCTTCTGTAAAAAAGTCAGGTGCAGCATGCGGACCGAGCACCACTCTGAGCGAGTGACGAGTTTCCAATGGGGTTTGTTCTCGCTGGTCACGGGTTACTGGCATATCCATTTGTTCATCGCGATGCCAACGCAACACATCCAGTTGGCGCAAACTACGGCCTTGATGCCCACCAAACTTACCAAGAACGAATGTTGCCGATGAGCCGAGAAAGTCAGGTAAATCCAATCCGCCCTGCACTAAAAGGTAGACCCTAAGGCCCTCGTTCACGGAATCAATAGACAAGATCTGTCCAGCCCCAACAGCAAATACCTCGCCGCGTTCGATCTGCCGATCATCTAGCGTTGCATGCATCTTAGCGCCGCTAAGTACGCAGCGCGTGGCACCGCGAAAGCGTATTTTTGCACCACTAAGCACCATCTCCAGACCCGCAGCAGTCGCGGCGTTACCCAACATTCGGTTACCCAGCTGGAACGACAAATCATCCATTGGACCTGAAGGCGGCACGCCCACATCCCAATAACCCTGCCGGCCAGGGTGAGACTGAACCATCATCTCCAATCCCGGGCGTAAAATTTCCAGTTCACTGGCTTGATACCCCAAACCCGACAACAGCTTGGTATCAACATTACCATCACGAAACGGCTGGCAATCCACCGCCTGCTGCAGCAACGCGATATTTGTCGTGGTGCCATGAATACGCGAATTCCCCAGCGTATCTAACAATTGGTCTATCGCTCGCTCGCGCGTCTCACCATAGCCCATAACGTTCGCTAGTAACGGGTCGAACCAGTGGGATACCAGACAGCGCTCAGCAACCCAACTGTCAATGCGCCCCTTGTCGGGAAAGACTGCGTCTAATTCGCCCGGCGTTGGTTTGTAATTCTCATAAGGATCTTCCGCATACAAGCGCACTTGCACCGCGGCTCCAAACGGCTTCAGTGCCGCCTCTAATTCCGCACAGGATGGCAAATCTCCAAAGGCTAGACGGATCATCCACTCGACGATGTCCACCTTGTACACCAATTCAGTGACACCGTGCTCAACCTGCAGCCGCGTATTCACCTCTAGAAAGTAATATTCGTTAGCTTCCGCATCGTAAAGAAACTCAACAGTACCCGCACTGGAGTAGTTAACTGATGCAGCAAGAGCTCGTGCTCTGTCGTGCATCGACAACCGAATATCATCTGGCAAGTTTGGTGCCGGACACTCCTCTACAAGCTTTTGATTGCGCCGCTGCAACGAGCAATCACGATCTCCTAGAATAATGATATTGCCCAGCCCATCGCCGAACAATTGAACCTCTACATGCCGCGCCTTGGTAATGCACTTTTCTAAAAACACGCCGGGGCTGGTGAAATTACTGGCCGCTAGTGCTGTTACGGATTCATACGCCGACTCTAGATCCTCAGCCGAATCACAGCGCTGCATTCCTATACCACCGCCGCCAGCAGTGCTTTTAAGCAGCAACGGAAAAGTCACCTGATCTGCAGCGGCGATTGCCGCTGCCAAATTGGGCAAAACACTTGTGCCCTTAAGAATAGGGACCCCTTGCTCTTCGGCGATTGCACGCGCTTCGTGCTTGAGACCAAAAGCATTAATTACATCAGGCGCGGGACCAAGAAACGCAAGACCGGCCTGCGCAACCTTAGCGGCGAAATCCGCATTTTCGCTAAGGAAACCATACCCTGGGTGAATCGCTTCAGCCTTCGCCTCTTTTGCAATGCCGATAATTTGATCTACATCTAAGTATGTTTGTGCAACCGAATCCCCAACAAGATCATATACCTCGTCGAACGTTTCAAAGTACTTGCTGTCTCGTTCAGCATCGCTGCGTAATGCGACGCTGCTGATGCCCATAAGTTTGAGAGTGCGCGCAATGCGAACCGCGGCGACACCGCGGTTGGCCACCAGAATTTTTTTGAACAACTTATTGCAGCCTCATTTCGACCTGAATCGGGGTTGGGTTGTAACCGTTACACGGATTATTCAGCTGAGGACAATTCGAGATAAGTATCGCCAGATTCACGTGAGCCAGAATTTCCACATATTTCCCTGCACCACTGACACCGTCCTCAAATGTAAGCTGGCCTTCTGGTGTGACAGGTACATTCATAAAAAAATTGATGTTGTGCGACAGGTCAGATTTTTTCAGCTGCAAATCAGCAAACTGGGTATTGAGAGCCAGTAGCCAACTGTCACGGCAAGAGTGCATTGTCTTTTTTTCTAACGCATATCTAACGGTATTGCTCTCTGCGGCACATGCACCACCCAGCGTGTCATGGCGGCCACAGGTATCCTCGACAATCTCACCCAAGGGGCGTCCAAGCTCTGAGCGCAGCACTGTTCCAGTAGTCAAGTACAGTGCGCGTTGCCCTTGAATCGTCTGCATCGCACTGTAGCGCTCAGCGAAGTTGTCAGCGTCGAAAAACAAGGTGTCTACGGCCTGATTTCCATGAGCATCCGTTAGCCGAATGATGCGCCCTTTAGGCAAAATGCCAAGCCAATAGCCCCCTGCTGGAACCGTCAAAGGTTGCTCGTCTTTCATAACCAGACGCTCGATTGCTAATAGGTTACCTTCCAAAGTAGTAAAGCTCCGTGTTCGTAAAGCCTCGCCCATTTTCGGAGCACAGGTTGCGGCAATAGTCATCATCGCTGACCGCATCTGCTAACCTCAATGACATTTGTACCTCCGTCTCGGGGTATTTTGGCAAATCGTTGAACGGATGGGGGCAAGTGTGAAAAACCACGATGCTATCCATTTCAAAACGAAGCTGAACGCTCGTACCACTAGCGTAAGGTGGACCCAGCGTTAAACGGCCGTGAGCGTCGGCATCAACGCGACTGAACCAGTTCATGTTGGCGACTAAATCGCGTTGTCCTAAGCCATGCTTGCCCAGTTCAATTAAAAAGCTGTCTTGGCCATTGCGTATATAGCTGTTGAGCGCCTCTTGATAGTTCTCTTTCGACCAAGGCTTCGTGTCGAGCAGCGCCTTAGTGCAAGTGCCACTGGTTGCGTCGTGCCAGCCGGCCTCGTCATCAATTACCGAGCACAAAATACGCCCCATATCGGTGTAGAGGCAGTTGCCCTTCGTAATCTTAAATGTGTGTTGGCACTTCAACGAGTCAGGTAGATTTAATCGTTCTGTCGTATTTTCAGCGTTGTATATCAACATCGCTACATTGCTGCCGCCAGACAGGTCGGTCAGTTCGAGGATGACGCCTCTTCTTATGGTCATAGACCAATGACGGCCACCAGGAAGTGTTTCACTGTACTCAGTTATCATTCGTTACGTTTTTTCAGTTGCTTGTCATTGCGTGGCCTCGCTTATTTGGCGAAGACCCATCCCCAAAGAATCCAAAACGACGATTGATCTCGATTCCAACAATTTCAGCTGCAATTTTTGCGCCGATATTTCCTTCCCGCTGAATAAACGTTTTGGCGGCAGATGCGGTCAGCGCTATCCCACGCCAGAACGACACAAAGCGTGGACTGAGCCTCGCTAACTGGTGTTGCCACCATGCTCGAGGACACTTTAGGCACGCCAACAGACACACAAGAAGAATGCAATTGGCAAGGCAATACGGGGCGCGGCAGCTCGAACACGATAGTTGGCACAACATTAGCATTGAGCAAGACTGGTGATTCTTGGCACCAGTGCTTAGCGGCCCTTGAAAAAATCGGAACTAGAGGACCGTGTTCGGCGTCTTGTGTTACATCGCGAAGGTCCAATGAGTGTCATATTCAGAACCAGATTCGCACCACAACAGTGCCTGCGAGTTAACACCGCCCCAAACGGGTGCTGTCAGATGCCAGTGAGTCAGACATCGCTTAGGCCGATGGTTATTGTAAATGCGTCATCACGCTCGATTGGTTGCCGTATTTAAAACTAGCGTACCGATATTGCGCTGCGGAGAGCGAGGAAAAAATGTCCAGATCACCGAGTATTGCGGATCTCCTGAAGGGCTCCTGTACCGAATTGCTAGACGCCTACCGAGCGCGATTGGTCACCCCTGAAGAGGTTATTGACCACATCGTCGAAGCATCGCTTGCCATATCCGACAATCCGATCTGGATTACGGCACCTTCCAAGACAAGGCTCAAGTCGCTTTTGCATAATCTGCGTCAGACCGACCCGGAGAGCCTGCCGCTTTGGGGAATTCCCTTCGCTGTGAAAGACAACATCGATGTGGCAGGCATGCCAACAACTGCTGCCTGCCCAGAGTTTTCCTATCATCCTGAGAAATCTGCTTTTGTCGTGCAATCTCTTGTAGATGCAGGTGCGATTCCCGTCGGCAAAACGAACTTGGATCAATTCGCAACCGGGTTGGTCGGCGTCCGGTCACCCTATGGTACGCCTGTGAACCCTGATCATCCTGACCTAGTGCCCGGCGGCTCAAGTTCAGGTAGCGCCATTGCCATCGCCTGCGGATTGGCGAGTTTTGCTTTGGGTACCGATACCGCTGGCTCAGGACGAATTCCTGCCGGCTTCAATCGACTCACCGGGTTCAAGCTGTCAAAAGGCCTCGTTTCAACAACGGGGGTCGTACCCGCTTGCCGGAGTCTTGACTGCGTCACACTCTTTACGCGAAACACCAAAGACGCAGCATTGATTGCGGAAATCGCATGCACCTTCGATGCATCTGACCCATTCGCTCGCCCAAATTCACCTGACAACGCAATCGCAGCGTACGGTAGATGGGCTAAGCCGCTGACTCTGGCAGTGATTGCTCCAGATCAGCTCAAATTTTTTGGCGATGCCAGCTATGCGAAGGCTTATGCAGCCACCATCCAGCGACTCGAACAAGCCGGCGTAGTATGCAAATCCATAGACTTCCGGCCCTTCACCGATGCAGCGAAGCAGCTTTACAGTGGACCATGGATAGCCGAGCGGTACGTCGCAATCGCTGACGTGCTCGAACAATCCCCAGATGCACTGCTATCAGTCACCCGCTCAATTATTAGCGGTGGCAAAGACCAAAAGGCAACTGAGGTGTACGAGTCAATCTATGAGCTAGCTGCCCTGCGCAGAGCATGTCTGGGTACTTTTACCGACTGCGACGCCTTACTCACGCCTACCGCAGGTAAACACTTCAGCATCGCTGAGCTGGACGCTGACCCAATAAGCCACAACCAGACTCTTGGGCACTACACCAACTACATGAATCTACTGGACATGTGTGGGCTCGCTATGCCCGGGCTAGACACAGACTCTGGGAAACCTTTTGGTATCACACTGGTGGGAGACCGCTTTCACGATACGAGACTGTTGGCCATTGGTGCTTTTCTGGAGGATAGGCTGCAAATTAAATCTGGACTATCGAGTGAACCTAATCTTCCGACAGTTCCACCTTTTAAGGATCCGGCGGTCGTGCATATCGCTGTTTGCGGGGCGCATATGTCTGGCCTGCCATTGAACCATCAGCTTACGAACCGCGGTGCAGTGTTTGTACAAGCCACAAAGACATCGCCTCACTATCGTTTGTTCGCACTCGCAGGAGGCCCGCCCATGAGACCCGGCATGCTTCGGGACAATGACGGGGGCGATAGAATCGAACTGGAAATTTGGAGCATCCCTGCAGCAGCTTTCGCCAGCTTCGTTAGTCTTATACCAAGCCCGCTAGGCATCGGCTCGGTAGAAACGGCATCCGGCGAGATGGTTCTGGGCTTTGTCTGCGAGCAATCTGGTTTAGTTGGAGCTAGGCAGATTACAGAATTTGGCGGATGGCGTGATTTTTTATTGAGCCAACGCGACTGACTCACACCCGGTTTACAAAACCCTAATCCAAAGGACACAGAGCAAAAACATGAAAGTAAGAAGCTTCACTAAACATCCGGTATATCCCAGCACAACATCCAAGCGACACGAGATAGATTTTATGCAGACAACATTAGCATCACAGCACAGGCCTCTTTATCCGATTTTGACTTGTCTTTTACTCCTGGGGCTAGCACCCCTAACCGCGGCCTTCGCCATGCATCACAAGGCTGGCGAGACGAAGACTCGACCCTCTACTCAATTGCAGCAGGCCGAAGCATTTATCGATGCCTTTTACTCGTTCGATTCGGCACAACTTGGGCCATTGATGAATGAGGCTCCTGAGAGCAAAGCTCAACTTCTTTACTATCAGGGCTGGGCCGAAGGAGGCAATTACGTGGTGTTAAATCGCGAACCCTGTGTCTTCGAAGAACCAGACAACATCGCTTGCCCTGTTACCGTTCGGGATGACCCCGTCGTTGCTTTGAACACTGGCTTCAATGTTACCGATACATTTCACCTGACATTTAAGGGCGAGACCCTAGTTGCCGTGGATACCAGCTCCAATGACCAGCCAATCTATTACGAGGCGCGCAAGTGGGTTGAAGCAAATCAACCTGAAGTCATGTCGGGACCCTGCAAAGGTCGAGGCACACCGCAGGCCACACCAGGCAAATGCGCAAGAGCAATGACTAAGGGTTATCAAGCCTTTTATGAAACCGTTGTGCTTCCAGGCAAGAAGTGACCGTTGAGTCTGAGCGCTAAAGCCACGTGCACTTTTTCAGGGACTTGCACCGGATCGGTACAGCAATTTGCACACAATGCGTGCAAATTGACTTCTGCCGTTGCAGTGCAACGAAATTGTCACAGGCCAGAGCCCCCAAAAAAATCTAGACGCAACCTAACCAGACATAAGCCAGCAAATGGAGCGAGCACAGAAGCCTGCGAACCGCCCAGGGAGAGGGGACATCAAGCAAGGCTACAGATAAAAATAAATTCAATAAAAACATTGGGTTATAGAAAAATCTTTGGGATTGGAACACCTTCTATCAATTGCCTACCAGATTTCTCGAAAATTGAGGGGCCACCGGATCGGCTTCCCTTTACTGCTACCCCCTCCTGAAAACAGCCAATTCAATTCAACCTTCATAGCGGGCCTGCTTTTTGCATATTTCCATTTAGCTAGCAGCTGAGCCCTCACGCAACACGCTGCTCCGGCGTAAATTTAAGTCCAGTGAATGGTCTCGAAGCCGGTTGACGGAAAACAAAATTTCGCGAAAGGACGCCCTATGAATACTCTTTCTGCTGATACAAACCTTGCGGTCGATACGCTCGCCGAGGCCAATAACAACGAGACAGTGAATGTTTCGGCAGCTACCGATGAAGGGATGATCGATCCACCGGCCTACGTGTACCGATCAAAGCTAACGGAATTCCTCTGGACGCTGCCGCAACCGATCATTGCGCTGACGATGATGTCCGCTGTTGCGATTGCAATCACCAGTGAGGCCATGAGTCCAGAAGCCCTCGGCGAGGATGCTGATCTTCTCACAGCGTTTTTGTTGTTTTCACCGCTGTTCTTTATTTTGGCAGCAGAACGTATTTGGACGAAAAAGAAGGCATGGTTATTAACCTGGAAGGACTACGCAGAGGACGCATTTTGGCTGTTTACGGCAGCCTACATATGGATCCCCCTAGTCTCTGACTACTACAGCACTCCGATCGAAACAGCATTTGAGTGGATTAGAGAAAACTCGTTTATCCCAGTGACGCTCGAAGCGGCCACTATTCCCGGCCTCATTCTCTGTGCAGTTATCGTCCAGACAACCTCTGAGTTCATCTACTATTGGATTCATCGTTGTTCACATCGCTACATGATAGCCTGGCGCACCCACGCGACACACCATCACATCACCAAGATGAGCGCGATGCGCTCGAACCGAACGCACCCAACCGAGTTCTTGGCCTTAAGCTTCAGCACACCAGTTATTCTTGCCTTACTGGGCGCTTCTGTCGAGGTCATCGCGGTCAGCGGCGCCCTTGGCTTTATCAATGGTTGGATAACTCATTCAAACCTGCCTCTTCGCTCCGGCGTCTGGAACTGGTTTTTCACCTCTCCAGAACACCACCAACTGCACCACTCACAAAACTTTGACGACAGCAACACCAACTTCGGCTGCGGTATCATTATATGGGACCGTCTATTCGGAACATTTTCGGACAGCAGCTACATCGAGCGATGCGGTTCCGGTACGGGCAAGCAGCTCTCCTTAGTCGACCAGTATCTGCTGTCTTTCTATTCGGACGAGCGCTTAAAGCAGCTCTAACGCAGATATTTGGATGCCGATGAACGGGCGTACTCATCCGTTAACCAAAGGCGAGACGGTTTCAAAATCGTCTCCTTTTTTTGAGCCTCAAACCATGAAAAACATTTCGGATCGTCTACTTCAAGGGCGATCTCTGCTCATCGTCTTACTTTTAACCGCGCCTCTGGTTGCTAGTCACGCGGAACCACGCTCGTTTATACCAAACAACTTTGAGCCCCCCACTTTGGTAACGACCGAAGACTTTATCGTTAAACCATTGGGGCCCGAGCTGGTCGATGTCGACTATAAAGCCTATATGTCGTCTATAGAGCATCTGCAAAAAACCTTTACCCGCAGTACATCTTGGCCACACAAAAATCTTGATATGAACGACGCGATGATAGATATGCAGACTGAGGAACGACGGTTCAAGCAACGTGAGTCCTTTGCCTATGCTGTACTGACTCCGAACGGAGAGACGGAACTCGGCTGTATCTACGTTTATCCCACAGCGAAGGTTGGTTCTGATGCGGTCATTCGGCTGTGGGTCACACAAGAACAGTACGATCTTGGCTTCGACGCGACTTTGTATACTTGGACACAGAGCTGGGTAGAGGAAGCTTGGCCGTTTACAGCCGCTGCCTACCCAGGGCGCGCCGTTTCGTGGAGTGATTGGGAGGCAGTACCAGAGATACATTAAATCTTGGGCGCCTCACCGGGAAACTCAAATCATTCTTCACCGAAGCACCTGTCTCATGATTTATGATTGTTTCGATAGGAATAGGCAAGTCCAGCGATGAATACCGCTAGCGCGATCCACGTCCACGGCATTGCTTCCATAAAAGCCTCAATGCTCGCAACCCACTCGTAATCCCAAGACCCGTCAAAGCCCTCAAATTCTTCTTCCTCAGATTCGTCAGCGCCTCCGTCTTCTTCAACGTATTCAACTTCAGCTGGCGAGACCTCTTCAGTTTGTCCAGCCTCTGCGGCATTGTTCATGCGTTGATCAGATGCACTTCTCATCCCTTACCTCGTTGTGGTTCCTATTATTACTGGATCAGCGATCTCTGGGCACAGAATCGGCAAGCATTGCGCTCAGTGCTTTGAACACTCGTTCAAATTCCGGCCCATATTTATCTCTTTCTAAGTCGTCCTTGCAGCGGGGAATGTCGATTGGCAGCGTCGCCACCAACCGTCCCGGTTTGGGTGCTA
>CAJWZG010000033.1 GCA_913049565.1 uncultured Gammaproteobacteria bacterium | reverse complement strand
TTCATCCAAGAGTTCTTTGGCGTAATCGGTAATCTTTAAAAACCACTGCGCCATTTCTCGCCGTTCGACCACGGCCCCGGACCGCCAACCTCGACCGTCGACAACCTGCTCATTAGCGAGCACCGTCTGATCTTCTGGATCCCAGTTCACCACTGCGTTTTTGCGATAAACCAAGCCCTTTTTATAAAGACGTAAAAACATCCACTGTTCCCAGCGATAATATTCGCTGTCGCAAGTGGCAAACTCGCGCGACCAATCCATGCCAAAACCCAGCCTCTGCATCTGACTTCGCATGTAATCGATGTTGTCGTGAGTCCAAGTGGCAGGCGGGATATTGTTCTTAATTGCAGCATTTTCGGCAGGCAAACCGAAGGCATCCCAGCCCATGGGGTGTAGTACGTTGTAACCCTTTAGGCGTCGGTAACGAGCAATCACATCTCCCAAGGTGTAGCAGCGCACATGACCCATATGCAGTCGCCCACTGGGATAAGGAAACATCGCCAAACAGTAATATTTTTCGCCCGGGCGATTTTCATCACCGACAAAACAGGCACTCTCGTCCCAGGCCGCTTGGGCGCTTTTTTCAACAATTTGCGGGTCGTAGACTGGATTCATCAAAAGGTCTTCTTACAGCTTGAGTTGGCCAATTCTGGCAAAACGCGAGGATAACACCTCAACGGCGGGCGCGGCTCGGACTGTTACGAAAAATTCCGACGGCGACTGCGCGCAACAGATGAAACCAACAATACGACAAGCAGCATCAAGACAGGTAGATCAGCAAGGTAGCTGTAGGGAGTGCGCCCTTCCATTATAGAAAAGCTTCCTCGGAGTACCCCTGCTTCAAATTGAGGCAGCCGCTGGGTGATCTGGCCACGGTCGTTGACGATAGCTGTCACACCGTCGTTTGTGGCTCGCAGCATCCAGCGGCCGTTTTCCAGCGCTCGCATCTGTGCAATTTGCATATGTTGATGTGGACCGATGGAACCGCCAAACCAAGTGTCGTTTGAGATGGTCAGCAGCAGGCCGCTGAACTGCGCATTGCGCCGCAGAGACTCGCCGTAGGCAATTTCATAACAGATACCAACAGCTACTTGGGTAGCAGCGCCTTGTCCTGTTAGCTGCAAGGCAATGTTTGTTTGCTTTGATCCTCCGCGACTTGCGTTCGACATCGGCAGGTCAAAAAACTCGATGAGTCCACGCAGGTAGTCTTGCAAAGGCACATAGTCCCCAAACGGTACGAGATGGTGTTTAGCAAAGCTGCCGCTCGCCAACCCAAGGCCTCGAGCTGAATTAAATATCTGGTACTGCTGATTATCTAACCACTGCACATCAGGCATGCCGACAACCACATTGGTCTCGCTCAATTGGCCTCGCCGGTTAAGCAGGTCTAGTACCCCGGCAGCATCGGGTCCATAAAGCGTCAGTGCAAACTCAGGCCAAACAAGCATATCTGCATCCCAATAATCTTCAGACAATTGCAGATGTTTGCGTACATTGATCGATCGCTGATCCGCATCCCACTTCACCCCTTGGGCGATATTGCCTTGCACTAAGGCAGCCTCGTAGCGCCCCGCCGGCTTCGTCCATGTTTGAACGTCAAGCCAGGCCCCGAAGGCAACTAAAGCTAGAGCCATACTGCAGAAAACCAACCGGGACATACGGGTTTGCGACGGCGTCAAAGCCAGCACTACACTGACCGTCGCAACAACGACCACAAGGCTGACCCCTAAAACACCAACCACCGGCGTGAAGCCTTGTAGCGGGGTGGCTAACATCGCGTGGCCAGCAAATAACCAAGGAAAACCCGTCAAGAACCAAGTAAGCGCCCATTCCATAAGCACCCAGGAAGCCGCGAAACCCATCCCTAAAACCACAGGCGCGGCACTTTGATTGGCACGTTTAAGTACGCCAACAAACCAACCGATAGGTAGACAAAAGAGCGCCATGAACGCGACAAAGGCGGCCACCATGAGCGCGGCTAACAGCGGCGAGGCACCACCATACTGATGAATACTGACGTAGATCCACGACACGCCAACGGCGTATTTGCCGAGCCCAAAGACCCAGGCAAGCAACCAACTATGACCCTCGGCACGGATAAGCAGCCAAAACAAGGTGCCGGTAGATAGAAAAAGTAGGGGTACCCAGTGCACTGGCGCAAAGGCCAAGGGGTACAGGGCCCCTGCAAAAAATGCAGCGAGCATTTGGATGGGCAGGCTTATCATGCGTTTCGCCATTGAATCCACGCCTGTTTCAACATCTGGATTGTCGGTTAGGCTTGCGTTTCGTTGTGTATCGGCTCGGGTGTATCCACGCGCAAAAGCCTGAGGCGTCTTGAGTCGGCGTTCAGCACTGCAAAGCGCAGCGACTCGATCTCGACAGTCTCCCCTAATTCAGGCACATGCCCAAAGGCCTGCAGGACGATACCGCCAATGGTGTCGAACTCATCGTCTGAAAAGTTAAGCCCGAAATATTCGTTGAAGTCTTCTATCTCTGTCGTTGCTTTCACATGGAACGAGCAAGGTTCGATTTGTTTTACGAAGCTATCGTCATCGACATCGTGCTCATCTTCAATTTCACCAACGATCTGTTCTAATACATCCTCGATAGTGACCGCCCCAGATGTTTGGCCGTATTCATCCACGACTAACGCCATATGGTTGCGATTGGTTCGAAATTCTTGCAACAGTACATTCAGCCGTTTGCTTTCAGGCACTACTGCTGCTGGACGGATACTGTCTTTCATGTTGAATCGCTGGCCACTCTCCTGGAGCACCAGTGGCAGCAAATCTTTGGCATGGAGAATGCCTTTGATGTCGTCGAGATCATCGCCGGTCACCGGAAAACGAGAGTGGCGAGATTGGATAACTGTAGGTAGGAATTCCGCAGGTTGCTGATCCTCTTGAACCACCACCAAGGATGAGCGCGGAATCATAATGTCTCTAGCGTGCATGTCGCTGACATGCAGCGCACCAAAAATCATGTTCAACGCATCGACTTCTATCAGTTGGCGCTGCGCAGCATCCTGCAGTATTTCAAGCAGTTCAGGCACATTGTCGGGTTCATCTGAAAACAGATCGCCGATCCATTCGCGCATGGTGCGCCGGTGGGTCTTGTCTGAACCCTCTCGACCAAGATCTTGTTGATCACTCATAGATTGTCACTGCCAAGTTCTGGCTCCTCAAGAACTGCCGTTTTAGGTAAGCGCGCCATGAATTGCAAGCGGCGGGTTTATCCATTTTCAGCCGTGTCGGCGTAGGGATTGGGAATATTCAGAAGCACCAGTGTCGCGGTTTCCAATTGCTCCATCTCGTTGGCAGCAACCTCAGACTCATGGTCAAAACCCAACAGGTGTAGCACCCCATGCAAAAAAAGGTGTCTGAGATGGTTTTCCAAAGATTTGCCCTGCTCGGCAGCTTCAGCCCCCACAACCGACCAGCAGATCGCCAAATCCCCCAGCGGTAATACAGGCGGCTTCTTGTTTAATCCCTCCTCAATCCAAGCCGACTGATCTTGCTCTTCCGACAAGCCACCGAAGCTTAGAACATTGGTCGGGGTAGCTCGTCCACGATAGTCGAAATTCAACTGACGCGACTCCGTATCACCGCAAAGCCGAACGCATATGTCCCTCGCCAGCTTTGCTGCTTGCTCTTTGGGTAGATTTTGCGCAAGGGCGGCAAGACAGGCCGCAAAAGAATCCGACAAGGCTTTAGGACTAGCCGCAGCGTGGCATTCATCAGCAACTTGTACCTGCAGAGAGAAAGACAGATGCATTTCTGCGTGGTTCACTGACCTCTTCCAGTGCCTCGTCGATCATCGCTTCGCCCCGCACTGCCATCACCTTGAAAAGCATCGTAGGCATCTACAATTTTTTGTACCAAGGGGTGACGTACCACATCCTTCGAGCCAAAGTGCGTGAATTCGATGCCGGGAACACGCGCTAAGACGTCGCGCACGTTGATCAACCCTGAGTACTCGCCCCGAGGCAAATCGATCTGCGTAATATCCCCGGTAACCACTGCGGTCGATCCGAATCCGATCCGGGTTAGGAACATTTTCATTTGGGCCACGGTTGTATTCTGGCTTTCATCCAAAATGATGAATGCGTTGTTCAAGGTGCGGCCGCGCATATAAGCCAACGGAGCCACTTCAATGATATTGCGCTCGATGTATTTATTCACCCGCTCAACCCCAAGCATCTCGTATAACGCGTCATAGAGGGGGCGTAGATAAGGGTCGATTTTTTGAGCGAGATCGCCGGGCAAAAACCCCAGTTTTTCCCCGGCCTCGACGGCTGGACGTACCAGTAATATGCGGGCCACTTGTTGAGACTCTAACGCCTCAACCGCACATGCCACAGCCAAATAAGTTTTACCCGTACCGGCGGGGCCGATGCCGAAATTAATGTCGTTTTTACGGATCGCTCGACAGTAGCCTTGTTGATTGGCACCTCGAGGTTTGATGGATTTCTTGGGGGTTCGAATCACGGCGTCGCCACTGTTACTCATCCCTTGTGTATCCGCCTCGGCACTTCGGTCTGCATCACTCATCATCACAACCGGCATGCCTTGCGCACTCGCCATGTCGTTATTTTGGGCTATCAGATCGTCAAGCCCTGCCTGCTGCAAAAACAGGTGCACAAAATCAGGCTCAATGGCGTCTCGGCCAACGGTTTCTCGGTAGAGCTGATGCAGGAGCGCCTCGGCAGCCTGTACCGCTTTTGGGATACCGCTTAGCTGAAACTCGTTGCCTCGGCTGCGAATGCTCACCCCCAATCGATTTTCCAAGTGCTTGATATTTTGATCCACCGGCCCGACCAGGGCGGCTAGTCTTCTAGGATCATTCGGTTCGAGAGATATTTTTTTTGCCAAGGTAGCCGTGGCGTCTGACGTGTTTTGCAAAGGTCACCAATGTTGTTAACTGAAGCTAAGACTACTAGAAGTTGCGCGCCCAAATAACGCCCTTTTTCGACTGTTGCCGCGACTTACTTGATCAATTGACCGCGCAAAGAGTTGGGCAGCGCTTCGGTAATAAGTACCTCGGCGAAATCGCCAATCAATGCGGTTGCGCCGTCGAAGTTTACGACACGGTTATTCTCGGTGCGCCCGGCCAATTGACCATCACCCCTGCGCGCCTCACTCATCACCAGTACACGCACAGTCGTGCCTTGCATGGCTTGCGAAATACCGTCGGCCTGCTCTCTGATTTTCGCCTGTAGTGCCTGAAGCCACTCTTTTTTGGCTGGCTCAGGCACTTCGTCGAGCAAACCTGCCGCAGGGGTACCCGGTCGGGGGCTGTAAATAAAACTGAAAGATGTGTCAAAACCGATTTCATCAATCAGCGCCATGGTTTCATCGAACTCTTGTTCAGTTTCGCCCGGGAAACCGACGATAAAGTCCGATGACAAGCTGATGTTCGGACGCACCTGACGAAGTTTCGCGATCCGCTCACGATAATCATTCGCCGTATGCCCGCGTTTCATCGCTTCTAAGATACGGTCTGAACCCGATTGCACCGGCAGGTGTAAGTGATCGACCAGCGCAGGAACATCCGCAAAGGCTTGAATCAAATTGTCTGAGAAGTCCATGGGATGGGAAGTGGTAAATCGAATGCGCTCAACCCCTGAAACGTCGGCCACGTAATAAATCAATTCGGCTAAGTCAGCCTCGTCACCGTCGATATTGCCACTGTAGGAGTTTACGTTTTGGCCCAGCAGATGGATCTCACGTACACCTCTACGCGCGAGGCTCTTCACCTCTTCCATCACTGATGCTACCGAGCGGCTAACTTCTTCACCTCGGGTGTAGGGTACGACGCAAAAACTGCAGTACTTGCTGCAACCTTCCATTATCGAGACGAAAGCCGCAGGACCATCGACGCTCGGCTCTGGCAGGCGGTCAAATTTTTCTACCTCGGGAAAGGTAACATCAACAACCGGCAACAACTGCTGCTGACGCTTGGCAACCATCTCGGGAAGACGATGAATGGTCTGCGGGCCAAAGACCATATCTACAACCGGCGCGCGCTTCATGATGGCGTCACCTTCTTGACTGGCAACGCAACCGCCAACGCCAATCACCAGGTCAGGGCGCGCCTGTTTCAGCTTTTGCCAGCGGCCAAGCTGGTGAAACACCTTTTCCTGCGCCTTTTCGCGTATCGAGCAAGTGTTGAGTAGCAGCAAATCAGCTTCTTCTTCTGAGGCTGCCAACTCATAGCCCTCGGCATCTTTGAGCACGTCGAGCATGCGAGCAGAGTCGTACTCATTCATCTGACAGCCATGAGTTTTCACAAAGAGCTTTTTCGTCATGCGGTACAAACGTTCAAAAATCGGGGCGTAAGTATACGCCATTGAAAGGGAATACCCAGCAAACGCTGAGAGCATGCCTTTGTATTGAAATCCGACGCCTTAACCCCAACCATCCCCCTTAACAACTGATACGAACTGCATTATGGCTAGCAAAGACGACAATCAACATATTTATCGAGTGCTCTTCAATAATCAGGGCCAAATTTACGAGGTTTACGCTCGCAACATCTATCAAAGCGAACTCTACGGGTTTGTTGAAATCGAAGACTACACATTCAGCAACAAATCACAGGTGGTTATCGACCCCAGTGAGGAGAAACTGCGGAATGAGTTCGAGGGCGTGCAGCGTTCGTTTATTCCAATGCACGCCATTATCCGAATCGATGAGGTAGAAAAACAGGGCGTTGCAAAAATCACTGCGACGGATGGCAGCACGGTTACCCCTTTTCCTATGCCGATGCCTACCGACCGGTAGCGGTTCACTCAATAATCTTCGATTAACGGAAAAGCGCTTAAAACACTGGGTTGTAATAGCGGCTGGGCGCGGTGCAGTAACGAAGGGTTCAACCCAGCAAGCTCAGGTACGCCGAGCAAAGCCATGCTGATACGTATTTCTTGCTCTAATATCTTCAGCCCTCGCATCAGGGCTGCATAGCCCCCTGCAGCCATCGCAAGGCCTTCGAAGCGGCCCAGACCGACGAAGTCAGCACCTAGACAAAGACCTTTAACCACATCAGCGCCACGCATAAATCCACCGTCTACGACCACGGGCACCCTGCCAGCAACTGAGGCGCTGATATCAGGGAGCGCATCGATGCAGGCCATGGTGTGGTCTAGCTGGCGACCGCCGTGGTTTGAGACATAAATCACGTCGACGCCCGCCTCAACGCAACGCGCCGCATCATCGCCGTGCATAACCCCTTTTACGATAAGAGGAATGTCATGGGTTTGCTTAATATGTGTAACGGTTTCCCAAGTCATGCTGGCTTGGTGACCAAAATTTTCACCCGCAACGGATGCGTTACGACCTGACATCGGCACATAGCCCTTCATCACATCTCGCTCGCGCCGCGAGTAAACCTGCGTATCCGCAGTAAGACAAAACCCGGTGTAACCGGCTGCCTTGGCGCGGTGAATATGATCGTCCATCCACGCACGATCACCCATCAGATAGAGTTGATAAATCCGCGGGCCGGGTACCCCCTGAGCCACCGCTTCGTAATCTGGTGCGCAGGAGGAACTGAGAATTTGCAGTACACCAAAGTCTTTAGCGGCCCTGGCGACACTGATGCCGCCACCCGCGTCAAATGCCTGCACTGAGCCGATAGGTGGGAGTACTACGGGAATCCGCATTTCACTACCCAATAGCTCAGATTGCGTGTTGACTTGGCTAACATCATTCAAAATGCGCGGTTTGAAAACCCAAGACTCCACTGCCGCACGGTTACGCCGCAGGCTGGCCTCCGTGTCTGCTGCACCCACCAGATAATCCCAATCGCCGCGTTCCAAGTTTTTTTGTGCCAACTGCACCATCTCGGTGAGACTGCGAAACTCGACATTTTGTTGTTCTGACATTGTTCCCCCCTCCAATGACACAAAGTTATCTGCCGCAGCGTCTGTGGACAAGGTAAACTGCGGCCCTTTCGAAGCTTGAGGAAGTCATGATGTCAGGTGTAGTGATTATTGGGGCAGGCCACGCAGCGGGCCAGGCAGCTGCGAGTTTGCGACAAGCCAAATATGATGGAGATATCACCATCATTGGTGACGAACCGCATATCCCCTATCAACGGCCACCGCTTTCCAAAGCCTATCTGAAGGGCGATCAAAGCGCGGACAAGGTCTATCTGCGAGCCGAGTCGTTTTATACCGATCGCAGTATTGCGATGAGATTAAGCACCTCAGCCACGGCCATCGATACCTCAGCGAAAACTGTCACTCTCAGCTCCAACGAGACGCTGTCTTACGATCATCTGTTGATCAGTACTGGCTCGCGCCCGCGTAAGCTAAGCATCGAGGGCTCAGAACTACCGGGTATCCACTATCTGCGAACGATGGACGATGTTGACGGCCTTCGCGAGGGTATGCGACCGGACGCAAACTTGGTGATTGTCGGCGGTGGCTATATCGGTCTGGAGGTTGCTGCGGTAGGCCGAGAGCTGGGCTTGAACGTGCAGGTACTGGAAATGGAGGATCGCATTTTACAGCGGGTAACCACTCCTGAAATGTCGGCTTACTACCACCAGCTGCATGAGGGGCGTGGCGTCAACATTCGAACAAATACCGGCGTTACCGGCTTTGCGGGCGATACTGAGGTGAAAGAAGTGATCTGCGGTGACCAGCGCTTTCCCGCCGACATCGTGATTGTAGGCATCGGCATCATTCCCAACACAGAGCTGGCAGAAAGTGCTGGCATAACCTGCGATAACGGTGTCGTGGTAGACGACCACTGCCGCACTTCAGACCCCTGCGTTTACGCTGCCGGGGACTGCACCAATCACCCTAACCCACTACTCGACCGTCGCCTGCGGCTTGAGTCGGTACCCAATGCGATGGAACAAGCCCGAGTCAGCACGGCAAATATGCTGGGCGATAAAAAAACATACGCGGCTATCCCTTGGTTCTGGTCGGACCAATACGAACTGAAACTACAGATGGTGGGGTTTTCCGCTGATGGAGATACACAAGTGCTGCGGGGGGATATGGCCAGCAACCAGTTCGCCGTGTTTTATCTAAAAGAAGGCAAGATCGTCGCTGCCGATGCAGTGAACAGCCCAAAGGAATTCATGCTGTGCAAGCAACTAGTGGGCAAAGCTGCCGATCCGGCGATGCTAGCCGACCCGGAGGCTGACCTAAAGGCTCTGCTGGCGTGATACGGAGTTCGCGTTGGCTAAAAGCCTAATACCTGCTTGGCGATGATGTTGTGCTGCACCTCGGAAGAGCCGCCGGCAATCGTATAGCCACGATGGTGATACCGGCCTGACGCGATGAACTCCGCCCAAGCAGGATTAATCGGCTTATCACCGGTATTAGCCGAATCCTGTGGCAGGGCTAAGTGGTCGATGAGCCGGAACAATAGTTCGTCTTGCGCCTGCACCAATTCACTGCCTTTGAGTTTCAGCATGCTGGGTTCAGCGCCAATTTGAGAGCCCGAGTCGGCTTGAGTGAGAATGCGCAAGCTGGTCATTTCTAAGGCCTGCAGACGAATTTCCAACGCACTAATTTCACCGCTAAGGCTCTCGGGCAACAGGATGCCTCGCTGCTGTTGCTGTTCCATAGCCTCTTTGAGCACACCCAAAACGCGCTTATTTTCAGAGACCCGCGACACCATTAGGCGTTCGTCGCCCAGCAGGCTTTTCGCCACCGTCCAGCCCTTATCTTCATCACCCAACCGCTGGGCCACAGGCACACGCACATGGTCAAAGAAGACTTGATTCCACAACCGTTTACCATTGAAGGCGAAGAGTGGTTTGATTTCAACGCCGGGGCTGGTGATATCAAAAAGCAAAAAACTGATCCCCTTTTGCTGCTGCACCTCATGGTTGGTGCGCACTAGGCAAAAAATCCAGTCCGCAAGCTCTGCTCCTGACGTCCAAATTTTGGAGCCTGAAACCACATAGTCGTCACCATCTTTGTCCGCACGTGTTCGCACGCTGGCCAAGTCTGAACCTGCCTGGGGTTCGGAGTACCCCTGACAAAACCACAAATCCGCGTTCAAAATTTTCGGCAAGAACTGGGCGTGCTGTTCCGCAGAGCCAAATTTAATAATCGCAGGCCCGACCATATTGAAGCCGAAACCCGATAACGCTGGAGCATGGGCTGCGCGACAGGCGACATCAAAAATATGCCGCTGCATGAGATTCCACCCGGTGCCGCCATGCTCAATTGGCCAAGCAGGAGCCGCCCAACCCTTAGCATTTAGCGTGCGCGTCCAATGAGTCAGTTCTTCTTTCGATACACCGGCTCCACGTTTCACCTTAGCAGCCACATCGACGGGCAAATTATCGTGGAGGAAAGTTTCAACCTCTTCTTTAAAGGCCAACTGCTTTGAGGTCAGGTCAAAACGCATAGCGCATCCCGCTCCTATATTATGGTTAGCATGTCATCGGCCAGTATCCACTCAGACGATTAGCCAGCGCAATACAGTGTATCTATCGCCCCTGATAGACCGGCTCACGTTTCTCTAGAAAAGCGGCTACACCCTCTTTGGAGTCCTCGGTAGCTCGCAGTCGGGTAATTTGCTCAATGGCCCAACGCCCGGTATCGCGCCAATCGGGTTCGATGGTTCGGCGCAAACCCGATTTTAACGCTTGCACCGCCAAGGGTGGATTACGAGCAATTTTGCTCGCGACTTCCATAGCCTTAGGCAATAGATCCTCATGAGGTACCGTGTGACCAACTAGCCCAATGGCCTTGGCGCGGCACGCATCAATCACATCGCCCGTGAACAGCAGTTCAGCTGCGGTTTCTCGGCCCACCAGTTGCGCCAAACGGCCCAGGCCCGGCGCATCACAACACAACCCGCGCACCACAAACAGCTCGCCAAACTTTGCCCGTTCGGATGCGACGCGAATATCTGCCATCAGGGCAAGTTCCATGCCCCAGCCTACGGCCGGGCCGTTGATCGCCGCGATGACTGGAATATCAGTATGCAACAGAGCATCGGCCGCTGGCGTTAAACCGCCGGTTTTTGCCGCCCGGTCGCGAAACTCCGTTGGCGCAGGCTGCCCGCTAGCCAGTATCTGTTTCATATCATCGCCAGCACAAAAGGCACGACCATTACCTGTGATCACCAAAACCCTGGCATCAGTGTTACGCACGGTATCCTCCAGATCCGCGTAAAGCTGATATGTTAATGAGTTCATGGCCTCTGGCCGGTTGAGAGTGATCAAACCAACATGGTTCGTCACGGTGTATAGTAACTCACTCATTTTTTCTCCTCAAAGCCCACACTGAGCGTTTGAGGCTACACGACTCAATAACGCGGTGACATCACAGATCTTCACAGGGTTTTGACCCTTGCAGGTGGTAGTCTGCCTGCATGCAAACCACCACTATCGAGATCAGCAAAGAGTATCTGCACTTTGCAGCCGCCCACTTCACCTTGTTCAGCGATACTGAGCGAGAAAACCTGCACGGCCATAACTTTCAGGTCACCTTAGACGCTGAGGCCGCGATCGCGGAGGACGGCCTGACCTTCGATTACAATATTCTCAAGAAAGCTCTGAAGCAGATGTGTGATGACCTCGACGAACAAGTAATCATGCCGACCCAATCGCCGCACCTGCAGATTGAGTCTGACCAAAACTATACCTACGCGATTTTTAACGGCGAAAGGATCCCATTTCTGGCGCGCGACCTCACCCTGCTGCCCATTCGCAACGTGACCGTAGAGGAACTCGCCCACTACCTCCTAGAAACCTTGTTGCAGCGCGAAGAGATCAAAGTGCTGGATATACACAACATGGTATTGCGCTGTGCGTCAGGCGAGGGTCAGTGGGCCAGCGCCAATTGGTCGCGTCGGCACTAACGCGGTTCGCTATCGGGGGTATCCATGCGTTGTTCTGTGATTACCGGCGCAAGTTCCGGGATTGGTTATGCGGCAGCCCAATCCTTCAGCGAGGCCGATCACTTGGTCATTAACCTATCGCGTCGTGCCTGTGATATCGAAGGCGTCGTCAATCTCGTCTGCGATCTTGCCAACCCCGGGTTCCTTGAGGCCATCGGCAGCGAGCTGAACGCGGCTGTCGCGGATGCAGAAACAGTATGCCTAATTCACAACGCGGCTCGCCTTGCTCACGATACTACGGCAGATGCCGACGCCGAAGATCTGCGCAACATTTACGAGCTAAATCTCATTGCGCCAACTGTGTTAAATCGTGCCTTGCTACCGTTTATGGCAGCGGGCTCCAGTATTCTTTATGTCGGCTCTACATTGGGTGAAAAAGCCGTACCCGGCAGCTTTAGCTACGTCACCTCAAAGCATGCGAGCATTGGCATGATGCGGGCTACTTGCCAAGATCTGGTAGGCAGGGGTGTTCATACTGCGTGCATTAATCCGGGCTTCACGGACACTGAAATGTTGCGCGATCACATTCCAGCCGACGTCATGCCTGAGATTGCTCAAATGAGCGCCTACGGGCGCTTGATCCACCCAGAAGAAATTGCCCGCTCCCTTCTTTTTGCAGCTCAAAACCCGGTGATCAACGGCTCAATTCTCAATGCAAACCTCGGGCAGATAGAGCGCTAGAGAGCCTGCCATGGTTGACCTTAAGATAAGAGCAGAGCGGCCGTCCGATCATCAGGCTATCTATGAGGTTACTCGTTTAGCATTCATGGATCGCGACTATGCCGATGGTGATGAACCAGATGTGGTCAATCGGCTGCGCTCGGCCAGCGCCCTTGCGTTGTCAATTGTCGCCTGCATTGGCGAAAGAATTGTGGGCCAAGTTTCTTTTTCGCCCGCATCGCAAAGCGATGGCATTGCGCCTTGGTATGCTCTGGGGCCGATCTCCGTGCATCCTGACTACCAATCGCAAGGTATTGGCTGCGAGCTCATCCTTCATGGCCTTGGCCATTTGCGAGCCCTGGATACTCTTTGCTGCATTCTCGTCGGCAATCCTGCCTACTACCCGCGCTTCGGGTTTGCCCTCGCTCCCGAACATACCCCTTTGAAAGAATCCTCTGACTACTTTCAGTTAACCCTATTTGCATCCGGCCAACCCAAAGGGGTGTTTACCTTTCACCAAGCTTTCTACGGTTAGTGCAGAATATAACTTCAAGACTTCATGTCACACGCTAGCGTCGCTAACAACCCCAAGACCACTGCCGCTGCTAAAACTGCGAGAGCTGACACCGTTGGCTACAATCTATAACCGTCGAACAGTAAACCCAGCAAGGACGCGGTCACCACAAAACTGAGACGATCAAAGAATCTAGGGCTCGATCAAAAATACCGCTGGAAGCTCCAAAGCAAAAGCGGCGGGATGCCAAGCCGGTGCTCCCTACTAATCTTTCTCCAGTTGGCATACTCGAAGAGACGGCTGGCATGAGCCGACAAATAAACGATGGGATATCTCGACGAGGAATGGGTAAAACAGCCTCAGTGACCGTATCAAAGCTTTTGCGCCGGCTTTTCACCCCTGCTTTTTACGTCTGATTAAGCGGCTTGCCTCTGGATTAACATCACCCTAGGCGCCTTGTCTGGCTAACCCGTCGCTTCTTCGTTCTCTTTTAACCCCAACCATGGCCGCAAATACCGAACAGCAAGGTAAATCGGACCGGTATCCAAGGCCGCGACCAGCAGTTTGAAAACATAGCCCGAAGCAATAAACACCAATAGTTGCGGCCAAATAGGCTCGTCAGCCTTAATGGGCAATGCGGCTGCATAGAAGTGTGTAACTAATATCACGGCCGTGGTATCGACGATCTGGCTCACCATGGTGGAGGCATTGTTACGCAGCCACAGATGTTTGCCGTTAGTCAGTCGCTTCCAAAAGTGAAACAAGCGAACATCACAAAGCTGGGCGGCCAGATAGGCCACCATAGAGGCGGCAACGGCGCCGAAGGCCAACTCGCGTATCTCAAAAAACGTTGGTTCGCGCCCTGCCGCATCAACTAACGGATTACCACTCGCGTCAAGGTCAAAGCCCGGTAGCACCCCGCCAATCCACAATAAAAAAATAACCCAAGCATTCAGAAGAACGCCCATCCAAACCATGTCATGAGCCTTTTTTTCGCCGTAAAGCTCACTGATCAGATCGGTGCAAATAAAGGTTACTGGGTAGGGCAATACACCAATAGCCACCACCATTGGTATATCAACACCGAAAACAGTAAACGAGAGATCTAGAAACCGGCTGATGCCCAGAATGTTAAGCATGGCCAGGGTACCCAAGAACATGCCGGATAGAATTAGGAAGAGCCGCTGACGACGCTTCTCATAAATTTCTGGTGTCACCGTCATGTTGCTTGCTCCTGCCATGCCAACTGCGCTTTTCTTATCGACGATTAACCAACCACTCTTCATTCACGCAGTTATCCAGACCACCTGTGTCGAGATATTTGATCAGCACTTCCCCCCCCTTAAAGCGCATATCGTGAACACTCTCGGGGGTATAAAATGCGGAGTGGGGGGTGATCAATAGTCGATGGTCGATCCACTCTTCATCTGCCGCCCACGCTTTGATCAAAGGGTGATCCGGGTTCGCAGGCTCCTCGGGCAGCACATCTAACCCAACCGCCTGCACATGATCGGCCTTGAGGGCTTCATATAATCCGTCCAGATCTATAATCGGGCCGCGAGCGGTATTCACCAGAATCAGGCCAGGTTTTGAGTGCGACAGCACTTCAGCATTGATGAGTTTCTCAGTGGCCGAAGACAGCGGCAGGTGCAAGCTAACGACATCACACTGACCAAACAGTTCTTCTAACGAATGCACTCGTCGAATACCTACCGCCAGTTCCGCACCGTTCTCACGATACGGGTCATACATCACAACATCCATACCGAACGCTTTGGCACGCAGTACCGCAGCGGTACCAATACGCCCAAGACCGACTACACCAAAAGTGCAGGCCGATAGGCGTTTACCAAACGGGTTTAACGCCGGACGCCACAGCCCCCGTGGGTCTTGTTTCAGCTCTCGCGTGTGAAAGGTAATACCCTTCATAAGCGAAAGCATTAGAGCCATTGCATGATCGGCTACCTCTTGTGTGCCGTAGTCGGGGACATTGCATAAGGGGATGCCCATTGCTGCCCAAGCTTTGCCGTCGATATTGTCAAAACCCACCTTGGGGGTGACGAAGATCCGGCACTTGGTCATTTTCTGGCGGTACTCCTCAGGAATGTCATTCACGCTGACCACTGCATCACAGTTGGCCCACTGCTCTTCTGTAACATCGGTATAGCGTTCACTGAACTCCGCGCTGTGTCCGGCCACACTCGATTCTTCTATATGCCGACCATCAGGCCAGCGCATGGCCGGCCACAAAACTCTATAACTCATCTCGCTCCCCTTCAATAATCTGCGTCGTGCAACACGACCCACGATGTTACGTTTTCAGCACTGTTTTTTCGACGCTGTATTTGACTCGCTCAGCGCGTCGCGATGGTGCGTGCCAGCAAAGAAACGCTCTCCCGCAAAGTCGACTCTGCCACACCGGGTATGCGGAGCCGCGTCGCTACCAGGTGAGTCATACCCAACGTTTCCTGATATCGCTGAATTCCATCCTTCACGAATTCGGGATCGCCAATCAATGTCCAATCATCAATGGTCTCGCCTGCTCGTAGGCGAGAGTTCTCCACTTCGTCCGCAAGGCGGTCTCGAAGCGCGGACACCTGCGACGGGTCGTTACTCACAAAGACAGTTCTCATCAGAGGAATAATCGCAGCAGGCGTCACGCCTTCTTCTGCTGAGGCCTGTTGATGCTTGGCATAGTTATCTGTCAGCGTTGCCAAACTTTCCATAGGCGAGGACAAATACGGCAAGCCCATTCGACCGGCTTGTGCCAAGGCCTTGGGCCCAAAGGCTGCGACCCAAATCGGTGGATAGGGTTGCTGTATTGGACGAGGAAATACACTTACAGCATTTTCGGCATCTCCATCTAACGAAATCGCCTTTCCTGACCAAGCATCCTTCATCAGGCCCAGAGTCCACGCAAAAATACGGCGCTTCTCGGCCACGGGCACATGAAACGCACGCAACATTTCAGGAGCATAACCTCGACCAACACCTAGCAGCACCCGACCACCACTGAGTTGATCCAGTACTGCCACCTGTTCAGCAGCCTGCAGCGGATTCCGCAGGGTGAGCAGATAAGATGTTGTTGCAAGTTTTATTGTTTGGGTTGTCGTTGCGGCGCTGGCTAACAACATAAGCGGGTCTGGCAACGCGCCGTCGCCAAAGTGATTTTCCGGCAGCCAAAATGATTCGTAGCCCAGTGACTCTGAGAACTTTGCCTGCTCGCCAATACTGGCAGCCGTCGGGGCGCTAAGCTGCCAAGGCGTGATACCCAGATGCAATCTCAAAACTCCACCTGCTGCTGCACTATTAACATGGCTAGCATTGTTGTGCGCAGCGCGTCACGATGCCGTGTGTAGGCAAACTCTTGGTACAAAGGGTCTCCTTGCAACAGCAAACAACGCATTCTGGGATCTTCAGCAGTCGCGCAGCGAAAATCCACCCGATTGCCAAAGTTATTTCCCGCAGCCCCATAATCGCCAAAATCACCGCCAGGGTTTTTCTCCGACGGCTGCCAAAATACCGTCCAGCGTGCCGGCATACCGGAAATTGTTTGTTCAACCGCATTCAAGGTTCTGCGACCTGACTGCATTAACAGGTTGCGCAAAGACAAGGCTAAATCCTGATCAGCAACCTGCGCCAACATATCAACCGCTTCATTGCACAACGCATCACTGTCGGCCTCTAAGCGGCTAACATCAATGCCGTAGCGATCAAACCTGTCCTGCATGGAGAAAGCCCACCAGCGGCCGGTAAACACAGGAACAACTCTCGAAGGGGTAGAGACGTCCTGCAGGTAACTGAGCATTTCGCCAAATGCCTCAAGCCGGTCTCGACGCTGCTGTGCGCGCAGGTCTACCTGGGCAACAACCACTCCTTCGACGTCGAGTCGGAACTCGGCGCGAAGGGGGCGCGTCGCTCGCAGTGGGAGGAGATGGGAAACGCCTCGTCGCTCGGCTACCCGCAGACTGAGGTCTTCGAGCTCTTCGC
>CAJWZG010000032.1 GCA_913049565.1 uncultured Gammaproteobacteria bacterium | reverse complement strand
GACCAATTGATTTAGCATCCAAGTGCCACCGTAATCACCGGAAAAGCCGATGTTGCGATAGGCGGTAGTGACAAAGCTAGACGCTGCTCCGATACGAATGTCGCAGGCCAAAGCGATACAAAGACCCGCACCGGCTGCCACTCCGGGCAGCGCGGCGATGGTGGGCTTGCTGTGATCAAACAATCGAAGCGTTAAGGTTTCCTGTTTGTGAATCAGTGCGCGCACCCGGTTCTGCATGGTGGGCGCCGGGGCCGACTGCTCGCCAGCGGATTTACGATTGCCACCCATACCGCCAATATCCCCGCCCGCACAAAAAGCGTTGCCGGCACCTGTAATAACAATACAGCCGACATCGTTGCGGGTTTCCAGATCCAGCAACGTTTGTCTCAGGGCTGGGGTCAAATTATCTGACAGCGCGTTACGCTTTTCAGGCCTGTTCAGCGTAATGGTCGCGACGCGCTGCTCGATTTCGCAAAGCAGTTCGTCAGTTCCGGTGTTGATTTGCTCGCTCATGGTTTCCTCTCGCTTTAAACGATGCCACGTTCTCTTAAAGTGGTAATGCTGTCTTTACTCAGGCCGAGTTTCGCTAATAGTTCTTCGGTATGGCTACCCACCTCGCCGCCAGGCCATTCGGTACTGCCGGGGGTGCCAGTCAGTTTGGGTAAAATTGCAGGAATTGCCAGCGCTGTATCCAGACTCGGTACGTTGACCTGTTCAAACATACGCCTAGCCTGATAGTGCGGATCATCGAAGGCGTCGGCAATGCTGAAGATACCGCCCACCGGCACATCGGCGTCTTCCATAGTCTGAATAACGTCTTCGCTGGTCAGCCTATCTGTCCAAGCGGCGATCGCTCCATCGATCAGTTTTTGGTGGGTCACCCTGCCGGGATTGCCGGCCAAGCGCGGGTCATTGGCCAGATCCTCGCGTCCAATCGCCGTCATCAATCGAACATAGATGGAATCGCCGTTGCCGCCAATAACCACATGCTTGCCATCGCTGCACAGGTAGGTGTTGGTTGGCACGATGCCGGTAATCGTTGAGCCAGCTGGCTCACGTACTTCTCCAGCACCGGAAAATTCCGGCACGATGCCTTCCATCAGATTGAACATAGATTCATACAGCGCGACGTCTACAACTTGCCCGCTGGCTTCATCGTTTACCCGGCGTGCCAATAAAGCTAGCAGTATGCCCATGGCCGCATGTAAGCCTGCGACACTGTCACCTAAGCTCAGGTTGGGCCGCACCGGCACCTCATTTGCAAAGCCGTTAATGTAACGAAAACCCGAATAAGCTTCGGTTACTGACGCGTAACCGGGTTTGTGACTGTAGGGCCCAGTTTGGCCGTAACCTGAAATTCGCGTGTAAATCAGGCCCGGATTGTGGGGTTTGATGTGCGCTGGTCCAAGTCCCCACTTTTCCATTGTGCCGGGCTTGAAGTTTTCGATTAGTACATCGGCATCTTTCAATAACTCGCTTAGCAGCTTTCGACCCTGAGCATCACGCAGATTTAATGTAATAGATTTTTTGTTACGGCCTAAGCTGCGCCACCAGTAGCTGGTGCCTTGCTTGTCAAGTAGTCGCCAACCCCGTATCGGATCGCCGGCGCCCGGGGGGTCGACTTTGATGACTTCGGCTCCAAAGTAGGCCAACACCGTGCCAGCAAACGGCCCAGCGAGCAGTTGCCCAACTTCAATGACTTTTATGCCTTCTAACGGCTTGCTACTCATGATTCTTATCAGCTCTGGATGTCTGGGCTGCTCGTATTGCGTCGCACATGGCGGAACGGTCCATCATCAAAACGCGGCTCCTTGGGCAATCCCATGACACGTTCGGCAATAATGTTCTTCTGAATCTCGTCGGTACCACCGGCAATGGATATTGCAGGGGTGGAAACCAAAACCTCAGCAATGACGCCATCCATCGGGCTATCGGGGCCAGTGAGTAAGGCATCGTTACCCGCAATAGCGGTATGCACGCGTGCTGCCAGTCGTGCGACATTACTCGCGGCAAGTTTGCCTAAGGAGCCTTCGGGTCCTTGGGGCTTGCCTGCCTTAACAGCGGCTTTTGCGCGATCGCCGGTCCACTTAGCGCTCTCTGCCATAATATGTAGTCGGGCGATGTCTTGACGCTGCGCCGGGTCGCCGATTGCCCCGGTTACCGTTGCTTGCTCGATGATGAGGTCAACCCGACCTGCTCGTTGGGGATACCAGGTATAGGGGGCGTTGGCGATGGCGAATTCTTCTTCGAGGTCGGTAAAAATTTTGCCCTGACGGCCTTTACGGCTGCCAACGTCGCGAGCCCGGTCGAATGAGCGCCGTTCGTTGGCCAGTGTTGTCATCGCGCATTTCCAGCCACCGCCGACATTGCCCACCAGATCGTCGCGCTGCACAACCGCGTCGGTCATAAACACTTCGTTGAACGACGCATGGCCGTTCATTTGCGCTATCTGGCGCACCTCGACCCCGGATTGCTCCATATCGATGATGAAGTAACTTAAGCCCTGGTGCTTGGGTGCATCCCAATCCGTGCGCGCCAGCAGCAATCCATACTGAGCATGATGGGCGCTGGTATTCCATACCTTTTGGCCGTTGACGATCCACTCATCGCCGCGCAGGTCAGCCCGGGTTGTGGCGCCGGCTAAGTCTGATCCGCTGCCGGGTTCGCTGAACAGCTGACACCACTGATCCTCGCCGGTGAGAATGCCGCGCAGGTATTTTTGCTTCTGCTCGTGAGAGCCGTGGGCCAGCAAAGTGACCGCTGCAAGCATACGCACCCCACTTTGGGCAGCACCAATGGCACCAAAGTCACCGAAGGCTTGCTCGACCACGTTGGCATCTTGGGGGCTCATATCTCTGCCGTAATAATCACTCGGCCAGCTAGGCGCGCCCCAGCCGGAGTCGGCAACAAGTGAGCGCCACGCCAGTAGACTCATGTTTGGGTCCCAATGATCGTCGAGCCATTGAGCGACTTCGTTATACAAGCTCATGCTGCGTTTTCCTTTAACGTTAAGCCAGCCTCGATTGCCGTCAACATCCGCTCGCGATGTTCTGCTGGGGTGCCCAAAAGCACCTCGCTGCTCTTCGCGCGTTTGAACCACAGGTGGGTATCGTTTTCCCAGGTGAAGCCGATGCCCCCATGCAGTTGAATCGTCTCCAGTGCTGCCAGTAAGTAAACTTCGCTGACCGCAGCTTTGGCGAGGCTAGCGTGCTCGGTGAGTTTACTTAACTGCTCGGCATTAGGCTCTCTCAAGTCACAGTTGGCTAGCGTGTTCAGCGCTTGATACGCAGCGCTTCGCCCCAGCTCTACCTCAAGTAACAGATCAGCCAGCCGATGTTTGATGGCCTGAAACGACGCGATGCTGCGACCAAATTGGTAGCGCAGTTGAGTGTAGTCTATGGCTGAATCGAGCAAGCGTTGGGCGCCGCCGATCATTTCTGCAGACAGCGCGATGCAGGCCACGTTGAGCAACATATCCAGCCAGTTCTCTGTCATATGAGCCAGCGGTGTTGCTTGCACATCACTCAGCTGAATGTTCGCCATTTTGCGCGTGGAATCCATCGTGTCCAATGCCTGCACTGTGATGCCCGTGGTGTGCATGTCTGCTACAAACAAACCAATGCCGGTATCTAACCGCGCCGCGACAACGAGCAGATCAGCACTCTGACCATCAATAACAAAGCATTTTTGGCCATTAAGCAGTGCGTTTGATGACGATTGGAGAGTTGCAGTGGCCTGAATATCGTTTTCTTGCCACAACCCATAGGTTTCGGTTACCGCTAGGCAGGCTTTTCGCTCTCCGCTCGCAATTCCGCTTAGCCATTGTTCCTGCTGGTCGTCATCGCCGCATAGCATCAGTGCATAGGCAGACAGCACGGCACTGCTAAAGTAGGGTCCGCAAAATAGACTCTTGCCCATTTCCTCCAGCGCGATACCCAGTTCCACGGCGCCAAAGCCAGCGCCGCCGAAATTCTCGGGGATGTGAATGCCGGTAAGGGCCAGTTGCTCACTCGCCTGCTGCCAGACGGTTTTATCCAAGGCATGGTCTGTGGCCATAAGCTGGCGAACCTTGGTGGCGGGCATTTGATCGTTCAAAAAGCGCTGAATGCTCTCCCGGAACTGTTCTTGATCTTCGGTATAGACCAGCGACATGACTTCTCCCCTCAGCCGTATGCATCCGATGCTAACATGAGGGGAGAGCCAGGGTGTTTGGACGAAACAAATATGAAGACCGTGACCTGTATTGAGGATCTGCGCGAGCTGCATCAACGACGCGTGCCAAAGATGTTCTACGATTATGCTGAGTCAGGATCGTGGACCGAGAGCACTTTTCGACGCAATAAAGATGCCTTCGATGAAATCCAACTGCGCCAGCGTGTGGCGAAAGATATCAGCAGCAGAAGTATAGCCGTGCGCATGCTGGGAGAAGCGCAGCGGATGCCGGTGGCGCTAGCTCCGACCGGGTTAACGGGCATGCAACATGCTAATGGAGAAATTTTAGCGGCTCAGGCAGCTCAAGATTTTGGTGTGCCATTCACCCTGTCCACCATGAGCATTTGTTCTTTGGAAGATGTGGCAGCCCATACCGCCAAACCGTTTTGGTTCCAGCTCTACGTGATGAAGGATCGAGAGTTTATTGCCGCCTTAATTGAGCGGGCGAAGGCGGTGGGTTGTAGTGCCTTGGTGTTAACGCTGGATTTGCAGATTATTGGCCAACGGCACAAAGATCTAAAAAATCAGATGACTGCGCCGCCGAGGCTCACGTTGAAAAACCTCGTCAATATGGCTTCCAAGCCGCGTTGGTGTATGGGTATGTTGGCTACCAAGCGACACACCTTCGGCAACATTATTGGCCATGCAAAAGGGGTAGAGAATCTGACCTCGCTGTCTGAATGGTCGGCAGAGCAGCTTGACCCATCGCTGAGCTGGGATGATGTGGTCTGGGTTAAAAAACAATGGGGTGGCAAGCTGATCCTCAAAGGCATTATGGATCCTGAGGATGCGGCAATTGCTGCCGCGCTTGGGGTGGATGCCATCATCGTATCCAATCACGGCGGTCGCCAACTCGACGGCGCTCCAGCGAGTATTGAGGTGTTGCCGCAGATCGTGACCGAGGTGGGCAGTGCTTGCCAGGTATGGCTTGATGGGGGCATTCGGTCTGGCCAAGACGTATTCAAGGCCATGGCTCTTGGGGCGGACGCCACCCTAATCGGCAAGGCGTTTCTCAACGGATTGGGTGCAATGGGTAAAGAAGGTGTAACCCAGTGCTTGCAGATCATCGAAAAAGAGCTGGATTTAACCATGGCATTTTGTGGTAAGACCGAGCTGAGCGAAGTAGATGCCAATGTGCTTTATACTGGTTAATGGACGAAACTTAAAACGCACTAAGCCCTATGGCTTGATCGAGAGGGAGAAAAATGGCGATAACGACGCAATTATTTGATTTGAGCGGACAGGTGGCGGTGATCACCGGTGCATCAAAAGGCATGGGTAAGGCCATGGCTATGGCGCTGGCCGAGCACGGCAGCCAAGTTGTGATATCCAGCCGCAAGCAGGATGCCTGTGAGGAAACAGCGGCGGCAATCAACGCGGCAGTAGGCGAGCAGCGGGCTATCGCCATCGCATGCAACATCGGATACAAAGATCAGCTGCAAAATTTGGTAGACGAGACACGTGCTCGGCTTGGATCCATCGACACACTGATTGCGAACGCCGGTGTTAATCCATTCTACGGCCCGATGTCGGAGATACCCGACGAGGCCTTCGACAAAACCATGAACTCCAATCTGCGCTCGAATCATTGGCTCTGTCAGATGGTAGCGCCAGATATGCTGGCCAAGGAGCGGGGCTCCATTATGATCACTGCCAGCGTTGGCGCATTCGGGCCTTCCGAGACGTTGGGCACATACAATATATCGAAGATGGCCGATATTGCGCTCGTGCGAAACCTGGCAATGGAGTGGGGCCCCCAGGGTATTCGCGTTAACGCCCTTTGCCCGGGTTTGATTCGCACGGACTTTGCGAAGGCGCTATGGGACAACCCCGAGGCGGCCAAACGAGTTACCGAGCAAACACCGCTGCGACGGTTTGGCGAAGCAGAGGACTTCAAAGGAATTGCGGTATTCGCTGCCTCCGACGCAAGTGCCTATGTTACGGGTCAGGCTCTGACCGTCTGTGGCGGTACGCATATGTTCCGATAGAACAGCGCTCTAAAAAGAATTCGGGGGAATCAATGACACAGTGGCATGAGCCCGTTTCAGGCTTTCAATATCAAACCCACAGCTTGGAACTTGCAAGGCAAACACAGACTGAGCGTCTTAACGCCTGCGGCATTGACCCCGCGACGTTTGGTGATGAGGTAGATCCAGCCTTTTTTATAGGTTTGGCAATTCACGCGGGTATCGACAGCGGTATTCGCGCGGAGGGCAATATCAATATGCTGCAGCGTTTGATACAGCACCGCCCGGCAAAACTGAATGAAACCCTCACGGTGAAAGGCGAAATCAAAAGCGTGAGAGCGGTGCCCCGTGGACAGCGGGTAGAAACCGATGTCTGGTTTGAGGATGCGTCTGGCGAGCGGGTTATCAGCTGTCCGCGCACGTCATTACGCCCACAGGCTACGGCGAGCGCTAACAGTGGCGCGGGCGATAAACCCGAGCCTGTCGTTGGCGATCTCTCAGTACTGAGGCTGTTGAATCAATATCAGCTAACCCCAGAGCGCGTTAAGTCGTATAGCGTTGAAGGTAACAGTATTCACTATGAGCAAAGGGCGGCAGAAAGGGCCGGTTTTCGGGCCCCACTGATAGGCGGAGGCATGGGCGTGCACTATCTCACTGCGCAGATGTGGCAAGACCGGCGCCCCCACGCATTTGATGCGGCCATCTATTTTCGTCGCCCTATTTTTTGGGATGAGGCGGTTCAGGTAGGTGTGCTGGAAGACGCCGGGCATTGGTGGGGGACGGGCCTGTTGAAATTGCCCATGGCCGACGCGGACGGTAGCTCCCTGCCCAAAATTGGCACAGAGTTGTCTATCGCTGACTATCGACTACGCGAGGGGTAGCTTCACCTTAGCCGTGCCAAATACGCGGGTTTCGTCCTTGGTGTTCTTTACCGTCATATCCAGTTCGACAATACCTTCTTCTTCGTCAATGTCGGTTACGACCGCGCTGATGATGGCGGGTGTATCGGCCAACATCGGTGCTCGAAATACGGTATCCACATGCTCAACATGACCTGTCGGTGCCCATTGGTGTATGGCGCTGGTGAGAAAGCCCATGCCCATGATGCCCGGCACTAATGCTCCTGGGAAACCTTCTTTGCGAGCGCCTTCGTGACTTTCAAAGCGGGGGCCTCCCCAACCGACGGCGCGGGCAAACGCCCCGACATTGTCAAGCGAGGTGTCGGGCTCAAAGACAGGTAGTTCAACGCCGAATTCAACGTCTTGGATTGTGGTAATGCTCATGCGTCTGGCTTCTCCCGAACAACCATTCTGGAATCAATATTGGCAAGATGTCTGTTGGCTGCATCGAACAGCTCAGTCCGCACAACAATGAAAATCATGCGTCCCGATCGACCTTTCTTATCGTAAATGTCATGCAGATGCGCTTTGACCTGCAATGGAACATTCGGCTGAACGGGTGCGAAACGTTCAACAGCCTTTCCCCCGTCCATGGGTATGCCGCCCAAGGACGGAAAGTCGATGGGTAGATGTCGTCCCGACGAAATGCTGCAAAGGAACGCGGGGCTCGCCTGAAAATTTGCCTCCGCAGGATCGACAAACTCGCGCCGTGTCTCACCAGACGCTTTTGCCGCCGTGACCAGCTTATCGGCGTCGAGCTGTAAATCGCGGCTGGCGAATTCTGTGTTTAGAAACTGGCTCTTGAGTTCATCAAGATCAACCATGGGTAGGCTCCCTTTCCCAGTGTTTTGAGTTCTGCGCGAAGCCTTCGATCATACGGAGGCGCTTGGGTACTTGCCAAGAGGCGGGAAGGCCCGATGTTTGATCGGCGTTGAATAAGAGATTTGCCGCTTTGCGTGGTTGTAGGTCATCACTACAATCGATCAGCGTTGTTCACGAATACAGATTTTCAACAAGGAGAGACAAATGGGTCCATTAGCAGGATTACGAGTGGTAGAACTTCAGGGCATCGGCCCCGGGCCTTTTTGCGGAATGATGCTGGCGGATATGGGTGCGGAGTTGATTCGAGTAGATCGTTCCGCCTCCAAGGGCAAAGGCGCCAACAAGCACGATGTGCTGGCCCGAGGTCGCAAGAGCATCGCGGTGGATCTCAAAAGCGATGCTGGGGTTGAGACCGTGCTCAAACTGGTCGAGAGCGCTGACGTGCTGCTAGAAGGATTTCGTCCTGGGGTCACGGAACGGTTGGGCCTTGGCCCAGAAGTCTGTCTGGAGAGAAATCCCGGTCTTGTCTATGGCCGCATGACAGGTTGGGGTCAATACGGTGCCATGGCTAGTGCCGCCGGACACGACATCAACTACATCTCACTGTCTGGCGTGCTGCACGGTATCGGTGAACCCGGCGGGAAACCAACCCCTCCGTTAAATTTGGTCGGCGACTTCGGTGGCGGCGGCATGATGCTCGCCTTCGGCGTAATGGCCGCACTGTTTGAGCGCGGTCAATCCGGCAAGGGACAGGTGATCGACGCCGCCATGACAGATGGCTCGGCTCTGCTGATGAACTCTATTTTTGGTTTGATGGGGCAGGGGGTTTGGCATCACGAGCGGGGTGCGAACCTGCTCGATGGTGGGGCTCACTTTTATGGCACCTACGAGACCAAAGACGGTAAATTTGTCTCCATGGGCTCTATCGAGCCGCAGTTTTATGCACTGCTACTGGAAAAAACAGGTTTAGCGGCCGACCCCGATCTACCGCGTCAAATGAGTCGCCAAGATTGGCCGGGCTTAAAAGAAAAGTTGGCCGGTATTATGGCGAGCAAAACCCGGGATGAGTGGGATGCAATCATGTTGGGCACAGACATTTGCTACGCGCCTATTTTGACCTTGGAAGAAGCTGCTGCACATCCGCACAACAAAGAACGCGGAACCCTAGTGGAAGCCAATGGCGTGCTGCAGGCCGCACCGGCGCCGCGCTTTTCTCGCACAGCACCGCAGATGCCCGGCCCGGTTGCAGTGCCTGGCGACAATAGCCGCGAAATTTTGGCGGGTTTGGGCATGAGTGAGAGCGAAATCGATTCGCTCTTTGCATCAGGTGCTGTCGCCTGATTCCTGCGCAACGCTCTCGTTGATGATGCGCTCGGCAGTCAGGTAATCTAGCCGACGTTCGGCAGCCAATCGAACGATGTCATCATGCTCAACCTTGTAGCGCTGTCTTCCATCGGGTTGCCGGGTGAATTTAACAGAGACTTCTCCAAGTTTTGTCGGTATCAAGCGCTGCTGCCGAGGCAGCACGCGTTTGGTAAACGGCAAGATCCGCAGGCCGATACTGGTTGAAGTGTTGAGGAGGGTGTCGGTGACGCTTGCCAGCGTGCCATCCTTGCATAAAGCAGTCAGGCACTGAGCGGGACGCTGTTTTTTCATCATCACGGACTGGGTAAATACATCCACCGCCCCGGCGGCAAACAGCGCGTCGATCAAAGGTCCAAACGCCTCGGGGGACATGTCATCAATGGTGGCTTCCACTTGATAGTGGCCGGTTTCGGCGTCATTAAAGCGTGAATCTAGCGCCACAGTTGGCTTTGCCTCGTAAGTGCCAAGGGCGACTCGAAGGACGTTAGGAATTGTGAAATCCTTGCGTCCAACCCCGTAGCCGACAACCTCGGGGGTGAATAGCCCCTTCGGTAAAAACTCGGACACTGTACCGGCGAGAATCGCTGCGCCGGTTGGCGTGGTCGCTTCGCCGTCAATGGTGCCATAGCGACAGGGCACACCCGTGAGCAACTCTTGAGTTGCAGGTGCTGGTACTGGCAATCGGCCGTGGGCGCAGTTGACGAAACCACCGCCGACTTCTACCGCATCGCACAGTACGGTATCGACTTGCAGATACTCGATGGCGGCAGCGGCACCGACGATATCGACGATTGAGTCCATGGCGCCCACCTCATGAAAGTGCACGCGCTCTGGCGGTATGTTGTGTATTTTCCCTTCGGCCGTAGCGATGCGAGCAAATAAATTCAGCGCGCGTTCTTGAATGTTGCTGGATAAATCAGCAGTTTCGATCATTTTTACGATGGTGCTGTGGTGGCGGTGATCTGTTTGATCAACTACCCCGACGCTCGCCCCCAGTCCTGAAATGCCCATTTTGCTAGTTGGTTCAAAGGTGAGGGTGAATTCACCCTGAATCGGTAACTTGCTCAAGACCTCGTGCAAATAGCTTTGGGGAACACCCAGATCGACTAAGGCCGCCATATGCATGTCTCCAGCAATACCGCAGCTGGGTTGGTAATAAAGGGCTTTCATCGTGATTCCTTGATCAAAGTAGTCTGTTGGCAGCGAAATGTTTGGACGCCGAATTAGCGGCTCAAGTATCCTGCCCGGCCGACATTTTCACATTGTCAGTCGTCCTATGCGACTAGCATCGATGGATATTCACCGCATAAGGCAGGAGAGTCTGTGAACCGTTTTTTTCGCAACGTCCGTTTATATCGCATACACAGTGAGTGGCCGGCTTCCGAGGAAGCCTTGTCGGGGGTGCTGGAAAACGCCGCCTTTAAACCCTGTGGCGCTTACAGTGAGCGTAGTGGTGGTTTTGAGCCGCCGGTCAATGGGGCCGGTGACTTACTGTCGCGCCGTCTATCTGGTGCGGACCTATTGCAGCTTCGAATACAAACCCGGGTACTGCCGCCGGCAGCGGTGCAGGAAGCGCTGGCGACGCGCATCGAGGCCTTTACCCAGCGCACCCGAACCCAGCCGAATAGGGTGGAAAAGCGTGATCTGAAAGACGACGTTTATTCGGAACTGCTGCCTCAGGCGCTGCTTCGGTCTGACCGAGTGCAAGCGATCATGCTGCCCCAGACGAATGTATTGGTCGTGGGTAGCGCCTCGGAAAAGGTTGCCGACTATTTTATGGATGCACTCAAGCGCGCCATGGTGACGTTCCAGTACGCCCCGGTGGCTTTCAAAACACCCGCCCAAGAGTGGATGAAGCGTTTTTTTATGGGTGCTTCAAGTGAGCGGTTTCGTATGGGACGGGAATGTCGGATGCGCGATATGTCGGATACACGTGCGTCAGTGAATTGGCTGGACTTTGACTTAGCCGATTCGTCGATACGACGGCATGTTACCGATGGTTTAGCCGTCGACCGGCTAGGTCTGCTCTTTGAACAGGTGTGCGGGCTGGTGATTGATCAAGACTTGGTGCTGCGCAAGGTGCGATTGCTTGGACAAGATGATATGGATCAAGTGCCAGATGAGGATCCTTTGGCCAAACACGATGCTGAGTTTGTCATTATGGCCGGCGGGTTTCAGAGTTTGGTGGATGGGCTGGCTGCAGAACTGGGTGGCTTTGTTTCCTGACCCTGTCTCCTGACTTCGCCGCTTGCTCATGTCATGCTCTTCGACGGGAGCAAAAATTGGGGGAGTGATGCTGAATAATCGGATAGTGCGGCGCGTAATCGCTGGGTGGATTGGTACGGTTTGTCTTTGCTTGGTCGTGAGTCCTTCAGCATCGGCCGATGCCAACACAGTTCTCAGCATGCCTGGGCAACCGCCCAACATAGTCATCTTTTTCGCCGATGACTTGGGTTATGGCGACCTCGGCAGTTTTGGCCATCCCTATATACGCACGCCGAATATCGACACTCTAGCCGCCAATGGTCAACGCTGGACCGATTTTTACGTTGCGGCGCCGGTCTGTTCGCCTAGCCGTGCCGCCTTGCTAACCGGGCGCTTACCGGTGCGCAGCGGGCTCTACGGCGACACCATTCGAGTCTTTTTTCCTGACGAGCCCGGTGGCCTGCCACAGTCCGAAGTGACCTTGGCTGAAGCGCTGCAAGAAAAAGGTTATGCCACAGGGATGTTTGGTAAATGGCATCTGGGCGACGCGCCTCATGCGCTGCCAACACGGCATGGTTTCGACGAATGGATCGGCGTCCCTTATTCCAACGATATGAATTGGGTGGGTGAACCCGGTTTTGCAGATTTGGTAAAGCTCAATGTCTCTGGTAACGCGGCGCAATTGGCAGCGGTGTATGCCAGGCGCGGAGCAAAATATGCGGACCCCCAAGCAAAACACTTTGCAGCGCCTTTGCTTTTCAGCCGGTCGGCGGATGGAGAGTTTGCCGACCGTATTGAACAGTCTACCGACCAAACCCTGCTGACCCAGCGTGCGACTGAGGCCGCCGTTGACTTTATTCAGCGCAGTGCGAGCCGGCCATTCTTTCTCTATATGCCGTATTCCATGCCACATACGCCGCTGTTTCGCAGCGAAGCCTTCGCAGGCAGCAGCCTGGCCGGTCGCTATGGTGACGTGGTGGAAGAAATAGACGCCAGTGTCGGTGCCATTCGCAAGGCGATAGAGGCTGCCGGCGTGCTGGATAACACGCTGATCGTGTTCACAAGCGACAATGGGCCATGGCTCTTTATGCGTGAAGAGGGCGGTGTCTCTGGCTTGCTGCGCGACGGTAAGGGCACAACATTTGAAGGCGGTGTGCGAGTGCCGACGGTATTTTATTGGCCAGGTACCGTCGCTCCTGAGGTGGTGAGTGATATCGGTTCAGCGATGGATCTGTTTTCTACGGTGATGACACTAGCCGGCGGCGATGCACCTTCTGCAACAGATGCACTAGATCTAAGCCCCCGTTTGCTAGGCGAAGGTGCCAGCCCACGAAACGAGATGCCGTATTACCGAGGGGGAACCTTGTATGCCTATCGTAAAGGGCCCTGGAAACTGCACTTTGTCACCGAAGGAGCCTACGGGCTGTCGCCAGAAAAACAGCAACACGAAACACCGCTGCTGTACCACCTGCATCGCGATCCGGCTGAGCGCTTCAATGTGGCAGCCCAGCACCCCGACGTGGTGGCAGATATTGTGGCCTCGGTTGTAGCGCATCGAGCGAACCTGACCATTGCGCCGCCTTTGTTTGATGCTCGCTTGGCGGCGATCATGGCCGATATGCAGCAGCGGTAGGCAAACATCAGGTTCGGGATAGCGATTAACAGGACAAGCCAATGCTTAATATACCCAGTGAAGAATCGATTACGGTGGAATGGTTTAACCAGTGTTTTGCCGAGGCAGGGTTAAACGGAGAGATCAGCGGCTTTGAAGCAGCGCGGGTTGGCACGGGGCAAATTGGCAAGTGTGTCCGCTATCGATTTGCCTTTGCCCGTCGAGGGAATCTGCCTGCCTCGGTGATTGGTAAATTTCCTTCTGATGACGAGACCAGTCGGCAAACCGGCGTAGCCCTGCAAAATTTTTTGAAAGAAGTGAAGTTTTATCAGGAGTTGCAAAGCCGGGTGACCATCAACACGCCTCATTGCTATTTCGCTGAAATCGTCGATCAAGGCCCGGATTTTTTTCTGCTGCTGCAAGATCTGGCACCTGCCGAACAAGGTGATCAGCTAGCCGGTTGTTCGCCTGAAGTGGCTCATGCGGCGCTAGCAGAGTTAGTTGGTTTACAGGCACCTGCTTGGTGTGACGCCAGCCTGCATGAGCTGAAATGGCTGCGTGATGCCGATGCCGCAGCATTGTTTAACACGATGGATTTGTATAGCCAAACCTTGCCCGGGTTTGTCGATCGCTACGGGGCATCGTTGGCGGAGGACGAAGTGGCGATCATCAAGCGAGTGGGAGAAGTGGATAGCACGCCGCTGAACGCCGATTTTCCAGATGTTTTCTCATTGGTTCATGTGGACTATCGGCTCGACAATTTAATGATCGACGCGAGCGGCCCCGAGCTTGGCGTCACCGCTGTAGATTGGCAGAGCATTACCGTGGGTGCACCCATGGGCGACGCGGCCTACTTTATCGGGGCTGGGCTTGAGCCCAAGGTGCGTCAACCCATAGAAGAAGCGTTGGTTCGCGGCTACTACGATGGACTGTGCCGAGCCGGTGTCCCCGATTTTTCTTGGCAAGATTGCTGGCAGGGCTACCGACGCGGTGCCTTTGCGGGTTTTGCTGTCACCGTAGTGGCTTCAATGCTGGTGCAGCGTACCGAGCGTGGTGACACCATGTTTACTACGATGGCGCGTCGTCATGCCAGACATGCCATAGATCTGGGCTCTGCTGAGTTTCTGCAGTAATGAACAGGTTGGCTAGCGAAACCCTTCCCATACAGCCCGTTCTTGCGGGTCCGGATTTTCAACCAGCTCGCAAGTGTCATCAAAGAACATAGTAGCGCGGGTCTCTGTGTTGTACGCCGTCCAGCCCGGTTCGCCGGTCTTGATAAACTCGCACCACGCTCGATGCATGGTATCGGCAAGCGCTTGAGGAAGCGGCCCCGGACCGATAAAAAAGTCCACCCCAGCCTGATCGAGATTGTCGAAGGCAAAGGGAATTTCCAGCGAGTGCGTCGCAGCCAAAGCGCCGTTCATTGCCCGAGAGCACCAGTTGAATTGATACATGAATGTTGGCGCCGCGTGTTCACGGGCTTCTGCGAGACGAATCGCTGGGATACGGAACATATGATCGGTGGTCAGCGCCACCAGCAGATCGTTAGGCGTGGCTGCCGGGCGGCTGTCTTGATAAACGGTGAGCAGGTTATCGGCCCCATAAGCTGCCGCGACGTGTTCCAGTTTTGCTTGATCGGTTTCGCCGTTTCTCCACAGCGTGGTCTCATCTTTATTGCTTCCGGTGAGTACGCGCACATTTGCGCTCGCGCCGGCCTGCACAGCGGTAAGCGGATCTTCTGGCAAAGTCGCGTTGCCATGCACCGGGTAGAACGGAGACACAAAGGTCCCTAACGCATTCGCTTGGCCGACGCCCTGGGCGTAATGCGCGATGGTGGCGTTTTGTGCAGCCAATAGACTCTCCACGGACGCAGCCTCTAGCTCGATAGCGTTTTCGAGCCCCAGTTGCTGTAAAAAATGATCAGTAGCGGTTCGAGCAGCGGAGCTTGGCAGCGTGTGATGGCAAGCGCCGCTTTGCGGAATGGCCTGCTGGAACAAACCAGAGGCGCCGGGACACGCCATCAGTGTGGCGACACTAAATCCGCCAGCGGATTCACCCGCAATGGTGACGCGATTGGGGTCGCCGCCAAAGGCCGTTATGTTGTCTTGCACCCACTGTAGGGCCGCAATTTGATCCAGCGTACCATTGATATTCGATGAAGCGAACTCTTCGCCAAGGTGAGTGAGGTCGGCGAAACCCAGCGCACCAAGTCGATAGTTAATCGACACGACGACAATGTCATTGTTCTTTGCGAAGCGGGTTCCGTTGTACCAGGGAATAGCACCTTGTCCGCTGGTATAGCCCCCGCCGTGAATCCACACCATGACGGCGCGGCCACCCATATCTTGCTCGTCTAACACGTTAACTGGGGCGGATATGTTCAGGTACAAGCAATCCTCGCTCCAGCGAACAGGCGCACTATCCGTCATGCCGCCACTGGGTATTTGTGGTGCCGCCGGCGAGAATTTCAGAGCAAGGTGTGTTTCTTTAAAGCGTGACAGCGGCTGAGGGGCTTTGAAACGCAGTCCTTCGATAGGAGCTTGGGCGTAAGGTATGCCAGCAAAAAGTAGGGTGTCGTTTTTGACGCGTCCTTGAATGCTGCCCGCCGGGGCATTTAGCGTTGTCGACATGTTTTTCGCGTTATCGCTCATACAGCTCTCCTTCGTGGAATCTAATGTATGAGTATTGCCGATTTTAGGTCGGGTAGAAATACACAAGGTGGGTCACCACAGCCGGTCGGTGATTTGCTAAAGCGACTTCCCTTGACCCGCCGCATGTCACCTCATACATTGCGGTTCGCTTTGCGAACCTCGGTCGAGCCGGGACCGCATTTGATCGAATGTCATCGGGGAGTTGGATGAACCAGTTGTTTGAAATTGCAGCGAGCTGGGGCGTGCGGATGAGAAGAGTGGCCGGTATGGCCGTTACCTCCTTCTTGCTTCTGGCCGGCCCGAACATGCAAGCGGCCGAGGAAACATTTGAGCCGAACTTTCCGCGAACGATGTCGTGGAGCGCTTACAACTTGGGCACCACGGGCTACAACCAAGCCGTTGCAATCGGCAAGGCCCTCAAAGATAACTACGACGTGAATCTGCGTGTGCTGCCGGGCAAAAATGATGTGTCGCGTCTGCTACCCCTGCAGCGTGGCCGAGTGCAGTTTTCTGCCAATGGTGTCGCAACCTATTTTGGGCAGGAGGGGTTTTTCCAGTTCGCGGGTAAATCCTGGGGGCCAATGTCGTTGCGTATTGTCATGGCATCGCACGGTGACAGTAATCAGGCGCTGGGCGTTGCCAATGACCTAGGGATCAAAACTTACGCTGACTTACGCGGTAAACGCGTACCCTATGTCCGGGGTGCACCCGCGTTGAACGTCACTACCGAAGCATTCATGGCCTGCGGCGGGTTGACCTGGGATGACGTTGAGCGGGTTGATTTTCCGGGCTACAACGCGATGTGGACAGGTGTGGTGAACGGGCAGGTCGATGCCGCTTATGCAACGACGGTGTCAGGTCCCACGCGGAAGTTGGAGGCCTCCCCCCGAGGCATTTTCTGGCCGCCGGCGCCACACGATGATGATGGTTGTTGGCAGCGTATGGCACAGGTAGTGCCCTTCATGCAAAAACATGTGGCGACCCGGGGTGCGGCTATATCGATGGATTATCCCCATGAAGGTGCGACCTATCCCTACCCTATTTTGATCGCCTTGGCGGACCAAGACCCTGAGATTGTTCACGACCTAGCAAAAGCCATTCACCTGCATTACGACGAATACAAGAACTCGGATCCCGGCAGTATTGGATGGGCAATGGACCGGCAGAATTTTCAGTGGGTAGTACCGTACCACGAAGGCTCCGTGCGTTATTTCAAATCGATTGGTGTATGGAGCGAAGAGGCTGAGGCCCACAACAATCGTCTGATCGAACGTCAATCGGTGCTGGCGCAGGCGTGGCAAGCACATCTGGGATCGGACCCGGATAATTTTACCGAGGCTTGGATGCAGCGCCGCGCAGCCGCGCTTTCCGCTGCGGAATTTGACCCAATTTGGCGTTAGCCCTAAACCTATGAGTACTGCGCCCAATCCTTATATCCGCGGATTAGTTGCCCTATTTGCGGCCCTAGCTCTGCTGCTTGCTATGGATACGCTGCGCCTGTTTGGTGGTCAGCAGTGGTTTAGCGCCCTGATTGGCATTGAAACTCAGTACTTTTACGCGCTTTTGGCACTGCTCGCGCCCTGGGCTTTTATTACCTTTCCCACACGACCTTGGATCGATTGGCCACTGGCTGTGTTGTTTGTTGGCATTTTGGGGTTTTTCTTCGTGACCGCCGAGCAGGCTCTCGACGAGGCTTGGGAGTTTGCCGCCCCGGAGACGGCGGTATATGCATCCTTCGCTTTGTGAATCATGCTGCTCGAAGCGTTACGACGG
>CAJWZG010000031.1 GCA_913049565.1 uncultured Gammaproteobacteria bacterium | reverse complement strand
ACGAATCCACCCATCGATTCCATTCGCGAAGAAGTCATCATGGCGTTGGAATGCTACATCGGTCCTGAGCAAAATCTTCTACAAACGCAGGCCGAGAATGCCCATAGACTGCGTGTACCTCACCCGATTCTCACCAACGACGAGCTAGCGTCCCTTAGTGCGATGGATTACCGAGGCTGGCGCACTGCCACCGTCGACATTACCTACCCTGCCAACTCCGGTCAGGTTGGGCTTCAGCAAGCTCTAGAGCGCATCAATCAAGAAGCCAGCCAAGCCATCGCAGATGGCTTCAGTTTGCTGGTGTTAAGCGATCGCGCCATGGGCACTGATCGAATTGCGATGAGCGCACTGCTTGCCGTTGGCAGCGTGCACCATGCGTTGATCAAGAACGCAGAGAGAAGCCGGATCGGTTTGATCGTTGAAACGGGCGAAGCACGGGAAGTCCACCATCACTGTCTGCTGATCGGCTATGGCGCAGATGCAATCAACCCCTATCTAGCATTCGAAGCCCTATGGGATGCTCAAGAAAAAGGCGCCTTCGACGCTGTGGCCGATGTGGCCACGACTGCAGACGTCGAACGCAGCTATCGCAAGGCGGTGGCGAAAGGCATGCTCAAAGTCATGGCGAAAATGGGTATTTCCACCTTACAGTCATACAAAGGCGCACAAATTTTCGAGGCAGTTGGATTAGCTGGCGATGTCATTGCCCAATCGTTTACCGGCACTGCGAGCCGCGTCGAGGGTGTTTCAATGGAAGTACTCGCGGAGGAAATGCAGCGCCGCCACATGATTGGCTACCCTCAGAGAGGTCAGGCGACGGTGAGCGTGCTACCTAACCCTGGCGACTTTCACTGGCGGCGCCACGGCGATACGCATATGTGGGATCCAAAATCTGTGGCTAGCCTTCAAGCAGCTGCACGAACCAACAGTGAAGAAGCTTACTGGTCATTTGCCAAGCAGGTTAATGAGGACAACACCCGAAAAGCAACACTGCGCGGTCTCCTCGACTTCAAATACCCAGGGCAGGGTATCGATTTAGAATCCGTAGAGCCCGCTGGAGAAATCGTCAAACGTTTCGCTACCGGCGCCATGAGCTTCGGCTCCATAAGCGCTGAAGCGCACGAGTCATTGGCCATCGCCATGAATCGCATGGGCGGTAAATCCAATACCGGCGAGGGGGGTGAAGACGCGAAGCGCTTTATTCCTTTAGATAATGGCGACTCAAAGCGCTCGGCGATCAAGCAGGTTGCCAGTGGCCGCTTTGGCGTGACCATTAACTATCTCAGCAATGCGGACGAGTTGCAGATAAAGATCATTCAAGGCGCAAAGCCCGGTGAAGGAGGAGAACTTCCAGGCGGTAAGGTCGATGACTATATCGCTAGCCTACGCCATTCTACGCCGGGTGTCGGTTTGATCAGTCCGCCGCCCCACCACGACATATATTCTATCGAGGATATGGCCCAGCTAATCCACGACTTGAAGAACGCCAATCCAAAAGCCCGCATTAGCGTTAAGTTGGGCGCGGAAGTTGGCGTCGGTACCGTGGCTGCGGGGGTGACGAAGGCCCGAGCAGACCATATTGTCATTGCCGGTGATTCCGGCGGTACCGGTGCATCGCCACTGACATCGATTAAGCATGCAGGAGTGCCATGGGAACTGGGCATTGCTGAGACCCATCAGACTCTGGTTATGAACAACCTACGTTCACGCGTCGTCTTACAAACTGACGGCCAGATTAAAACCGGTCGCGATGTCGCCATCGCCGCTTTGCTGGGCGCCGAGGAATACGGCTTCGCCACGGCACCGCTAATCGCCTTGGGCTGCATCATGATGCGCAAGTGTCATTTGAACACCTGTCCCGTTGGCATTGCGACCCAAGACCCAGAGCTGCGTAAAAAGTTCAACGGGGAACCTGAGCATGTAGTGAACTACCTCTTCATGGTTGCCAAAGAGATGCGTCAGATCATGGCTGAATTGGGTGTCGCAACAGTCAATGACCTAATTGGCCGCGCAGATTTGCTGAAGACCGACGAAGCAATCCAGCACTGGAAGTCCCAGGGGATCGATTTGTCTGCGATTCTGGCAAAGCCGGAGATACCGGATGAGTTCTTGGGTAGCTATGCCATCCACGAACAGGACCATCAGTTGGATCGCGCGCTGGACAATCAACTTATCGAGTTAGCAGAGCCAGCGCTAAAACGCGGCGAAAGCGTTCAAGCCGAATTGCCTATCGTCAACACCAACCGCGTGGTTGGAGCAATGCTATCGAACCAGATCATCGAGCAGGTCGGCCCACAAATGCTTCCTGACGACACCCTGCACTTCAAGCTGAACGGTAGCGCAGGCCAGAGTCTCGGCTGTTTTCTCGCCAAAGGTGTCACCCTTGAGGTGGAGGGCGACGCTAATGATTTCGTTGGCAAGGGTCTATCGGGTGGGCGAGTCATCGTCTACCCGCCGAAGAGCAGCCGTTTTGCCGCAGAAGAAAACATTCTACTGGGCAATGTTGCTCTATACGGCGCCACTTCAGGAGATGCTTATTTCCGGGGTATTGCCGCCGAACGCTTCTGCGTCAGAAACAGTGGGGCTCGTACGGTTGTCGAAGGTGTTGGCGACCACGGCTGTGAATATATGACCGGTGGCCGCGTCGTGATATTGGGTGCAACAGGACGTAATTTCGCAGCAGGTATGAGTGGCGGTATCGCCTACGTATGGGATCCAGCCAAACGCTTTGCGGCAAACTGCAACGGTGAAATGGTCGACCTAGACGCAATGGACAGCGATGCAGACATAGCGGAGCTTCGTCATCTAATCGAAAACCATCTCGCGTTTACTGATTCATCAGTCGCGGCAGGCATACTGGCGAACTGGGAGCTAAGTCTGGGAGAGTTTGTCAAAGTTATGCCCAGAGACTATAAGCGCGTATTACAGGAACAAGCTCGGCAGGTCAGTGCGGGATAGCGCCCAAAAGCGAAGCCGTTGAGGCTCCGCGCAGCTATGACCACGAGTAGAGAAAGACAAGAGTAAGTATATGGGTAAGCCCACAGGTTTTATTGAGTTTCCGCGACAAGCAGCCCCTTATCGGCCGGCAAAAGAACGGCTATTGGATTTCAACGAAATCTACACCAATCATGACGTGCAGCGTTTGAGTACTCAAAGTGCGAGATGCATGGACTGCGGTGTGCCTTTCTGCCAGTCAGAAGAAGGCTGCCCGATTCATAACCTGATACCCGAATTCAACGATTTGGTCTTTCGTGATGAATGGCGCGAGGCTCTGGATCGATTACAAAAAACCAATAACTTTCCCGAATTCACCGGGCGTGTTTGTCCAGCGCCTTGCGAAGGCTCCTGCGTGCTGGGCATCACAGACCCGGCAGTTACCATCAAGAATATTGAGATGGCCATTATCGACCGAGGATTCGAGGAAGGTTGGGTAACCCCAAACACACCTGATACCCGAACAGGCAAAACGATTGCGGTCGTTGGCTCAGGCCCGGCTGGATTAGCCGCCGCAGAGCAACTCAATCGTGTCGGGCATAACGTCACCGTTTATGAACGCGCTGACCGAGTGGGCGGACTGCTGATGTACGGTATCCCGAACATGAAGCTGGGTAAGGAAGATGTGGTTGAGCGCCGCGTTAACTTGCTGCGCGATGCCGGTATTACTTTCGTTACAGGAACGTCGGTGGGTGATGGTAGCGATGACAGCGTCTCTGTAACGCAGCTACAGCAGGAACACGACACCGTGCTCCTAACAACTGGTGCAACGATACCCAGAGACTTACCGATAGAGGGCAGAGAATTTCAAGGCGTTCATTTCGCTATGGATTTCTTGAGCGCCAACACCAAAAGCCTGTTGGATTCAGATCTGCAAGACGGCAATCATATTTCTGCCAAGGGCAAAGACGTCATTGTGATCGGTGGAGGGGATACAGGCACCGACTGCATTGGCACATCGCTGCGACACGGATGCAAAAGCCTAGTGAACTTTGAACTGTTCCCCAAACCACCCGAAAGCCGCGATGCCAACAACCCTTGGCCAACTTGGCCGAAAATATTCCGCGTCGATTATGGTCATGAGGAAGCAGCCGAAGTACAGGGCGAAGATCCCAGAGTTTATTCTGTCTCCTCCCTATGCTTTTTGGGTAACGAGCAAGGCAAGCTAACCGGTGTGCGCACCGTGGAAGTCGAAATGAAAGACGGCAAGTTTGAGAACGTTCCCGGATCAGAAAAAGATTGGCCGGCTGACCTAGTGTTTTTGGCCATGGGCTTTCTGGGGCCTGATCATGCCCCGTCCGATGCACTGGGCATCGAGTACGACGAGCGCTCAAACTTTAAGGCCAAATACGGCTGCTACAAAACCAATGTCGATAACATCTTTGTCGCCGGCGACTGCCGACGCGGACAGTCCTTGGTTGTTCGGGCGATCAATGAGGGTCGTGAAGCTGCGCGAGAGATCGATCGACATCTGATGGGTGTTACCGAGCTGCCCTAAGCAATGCTGTGCTATCAGTATTCGCCATGCTGAGGCAGCCCATCACCAATGGTGTAATAGTTCCCCTTGTCGGCAACAAACGTTGTTTGTAAATTTTGTCGGGCATCGGTTCGTCGAATAGTGATGCGGACACACCGATCCACTTATAGCCAACTAGCTCGGGCATCCAGAGAAGAGTCGATCCACAATTTCGACAGAACCCGCGCTTTACCTCGTCGGACGATTGATACCACGCGACGCTTTCATCGCCATTGATGCTCAGCGCGCTTTTACGCACATCCACCGTTGCAGCCTCTAACGTTGTAGCGTCGTTCGAATCTGGGCCTGCACTTCGTCCATCCGACGCAACCAAGTTTTGCTGACTGCAGCTAAGCGCACGGGGAGCTCCTCTCTTGTTTGCTCTGTGGTTTGCAAGTCTATGAAACTACCCAGACTGACCGCGTACAGCAATTTTCCCTGCTTCTGGTAGCGGTAGATTGCGAGAGGATACTCATTCAACACAGTCTCGCTCTCAACGAAAAGTTCGGCCTGTTCTTGGGATGAAACTGCAATGAGCTGAATGGTAAATGCTTGCGGCGGTTGACGCATAACCCACTCGGCGTTGTTGACCGCCGCCTGCGACTTCAAAGCCCCCAAAATAATGCATGCCAGCAACAATGGCTGCGCCAATCCAGAGGCAAAGTCGCGTAAGCAGCATCCATTCACGATAACTGACCGGCCAGGACTTGGTGCAGCGTCTGTGCGCCCACGTTATCGCTAACCACTACATCACCCAGACTGCGCGCCAGTACAAAACGCAATCGACCGTCGCTGACTTTTTTATCCATACCCATGGCTTCAACCATCGCATCGAGATCGAGTTGGTTCTCACCCAACGATACAGGCAATCCCAGCCGGTCGATCAGGTGGCGAATACGCAGAGCTTCAGCCTCAGCCAATCCACAGTGGGCTACCGAGAGCTCGGCGGCCATCACCATACCGATAGCCACAGCCTCACCATGTAACCAGTGGCCATAACCGGCTAGTTTTTCAATCGCATGACCAAAAGTATGACCAAAATTGAGAATTGCACGTCGGCCTGACTCGCGTTCGTCTTCGCTCACGACCTTCGCTTTACTGGCACAGGAGCGCAAAATTACGTGGCGTAACGCTTGTGGCGATCGCTCCAAAAGCGTTAGCACGTTGGCTTCAAGCCATTCAAAAAACTCAACGTCGTCTATTACCCCGTACTTGATCACTTCGGCGAGTCCTGCGGCGTACTCGCGGTCAGGAAGAGTCGTTAGTACGGATGTATCAGCCAGTACCGCCTTGGGCTGGTAAAACGCACCAATCATGTTCTTGCCAACCGGGTGATTAACCGCGGTTTTTCCGCCGACTGAAGAGTCGACCTGAGCCAGCAGTGTGGTCGGCATTTGAATAAAATCAACGCCGCGTTGAAATGTCGCGGCCACAAAGCCGCACAGGTCTCCTACAACCCCTCCACCTAAGGCGATCAAGCAAGTGCTGCGATTATGTTTAGCTTCTAACAGGAAAGTGCTAATCCGCTCAAAACTCTGAAGAGATTTATGGACTTCACCGTCCGGCAGTTGGTAAACATCGACCTGTCTTTGACCCAGCGCTTGCAGCACAGGTTCAAGATAGAGCGGCGCAATGGTTTCATTGGTGACTACAGCCACCTGCTGTCCTGCTATCAATGGCTTGAGCAGTGCAGATAATGCATCAGTGTTCTGCATACCCACATCGCCCACATAAATTGGGTAGGCGCGTTCGCCTAACTCTACGTTCAGGGTTTGGTAGCCAGCAGAGCTCACAGGCTTCATGAGTGCACCTTTGGCTGATCGCTGTGACTGCTATTAAGCAATTTCAGAATTTTTTTTGTGACAGCACCTGCACCTCGATGATCGGTTACGACCCGATGGTCTGCGATTTCAGCGTAAAGCGGACCGCGCTTTTGCTGAAGATCGCGCAACGTTTTTGCGGGATTACCTGTCTGCAGTAGAGGTCGCTTAGTATCGCGTCGAGTGCGGGCAATCAGTTTTTCGATCGGGCTGTCTAGGTAGATGACAAGACCCCGCGCCGCCAAATGCTGACGATTTTCCTGCCGCAAAACCACACCACCACCAGTGGCAAGAACAATTCCCGTGCGTCGGGTTAGATCGTCGATGACAGCGGCTTCCCGGTCTCGGAAACCGCTTTCGCCTTCCACATCAAAGATCCAGGAGATTTCCGCTCCAGCGCGAGTTTCAATTTCTTGGTCTGCATCAAAAAACGGCATCTGCAACGACTGCGCAAGCTGACGGCCTACTGTGCTTTTACCCACAGCCATCAGGCCAATCAAAAAAATATTTTGCGTGCTCATGACAATAGTGTAATGCAACACTGTAGGCCTGACCCGCACTATTGGCTAACAGCAATGGATAGTCACTTAGTGATCACTGGCTTGGGCGCGCGGCTCATTGGCTGAGCGAGCATTTCGGCTGCTGATGTACCCAGCCAACAACTCGCCTGATCCAGCCGAATACCGATACGGTCGCGAATAACCACATCAATCTCCGCGAATTGTTCTGTAAGGTTCTCGCTATCGGAGAGCGCTAAGCGCGATTGGTAACAGCGCGGGTAATTTGAACGGCTATCTGAACGGAAAGGCCGACGGTTCCGCGAGAGCAAGCAAAACCAAATGCTTCGTCGACCGACGTAAAGGCCAAAAGTAAAACTTGGACGCGCAATGCGCCCATAGAGCTGTCTAAGCGTCACAGGGTTCATGCACCCATAGTCACTCGTCCGCTCAACAAGGCTCTAGTCCTCTCGGCTCTCAATTGTGTAAGTCACTTGCCATAGAAAGTGCAGCCTGCGGAAACCTGCGCAGCAGTGCTCTGCCACATCGGGTTTGCTATGCTCATTCTTGCAACTCAGTATTTTTGGTTACCCGAACAAGTCAAATGACGAGCGCCCAACGGTCACTGCATAAACATCCCGTACTGAGGTTTTTTGCCATCTTCGGTTTGGCAACTCTGTGCACGCTGGTGATTGGAATGGCGGGTGCTTACATTTATCTAGATCCGCAGATCCCGGAAGCCAGTAGCTTTCGCAATGTGTCCATTGAGGCGCCCCTGCGCATTTATGCCAAAGACGGCGAACTGCTCGGCGAGTTTGGCGAACGTCGACTGATTCCGGTCGCTATTGAAGATGTCCCAGAAACCTTTATCAGCGCAGTACTGGATACAGAGGACAAGCGTTTCTACCAGCACAGCGGCATCGACTACATATCGCTGGCCAATGATCTGATCCAATTGGGCGCACGGATGGTTGGCTTCAACAACAATCGACTTGGCGGCGCGAGCACTATAACGATGCAGCTTGCACGCAATGTCTCTTTCACCTTAGAACGCAGCTTCCTGCGAAAATTCAAAGAAATGCTGCTGTCGCTAAAAATTGAGCAAGAGCTGACCAAGCAAGAAATTCTCGAGCTTTATATCAATCTCGTACCTTTTGGCAAACGCGCTTACGGCGCCCAAGCCGCAGCTGTTACCTACTATGGCAAACCATTGAATGAGCTTTCTCTAGCGCAGCTCGCCATGCTGGCAGGCATACCTCAGCGGCCTGAGGCAGGAAATCCAATCAACGGACCTGAATGGGCGTTACGCCGCCGCAATCAAGTGCTTAGCCGCATGCTAGCGCAAGATTCAATTTCTCGAGACGAGTACGAACTTGCTGCAGCTCAGCCCATTACTGCAAGGGTTTACGCCCGCGAACTCGACCTACCCAGCCCCTATGTCGCCGAATGGGCGCGCCAGTCAATCGGCGCTGAGGTTCCTGATCTCTATACGGGCGGTTACGAAATTTTCACCACGCTCGATGGACAGCAACAGCGTGAAGCCACCAAGGCTTTACGCAAAGGCTTGATCAAATACGACCGCGATCACGGTTATCGCGGCCCTGAAAACCAAGTTTCCGACGAGCTAATCCAACAAATTGACGACAGTTACTCCCCAGCTCAGGAAACCCAAACAGTTCAGATAGCAGCCATCGAGCAACCAGCGATAGATCAGGCAGACGAGTTGGTAGTGCTACACGAGGCGTTATTAGAACGCCTTAGCACTGTCGACGCCTATTCAGAGCAAGCCCCAGCAATCGTGCTGCAAGTGAGCGGGAACAGCGCGCTAGTTCTAGCGAGTCAGGCTGGCCTTGGTAGGTTGCGGCTGGCCGATAGCCGCTGGGCTCGGGCGTACATATCCGTCGACGAACGTGGCCCCCGACCAACCAAGATGAGTCAGATTTTACAGGTAGGCGACATTGTTAGAGTAGAAACAGGGGCTGCAAATTCGAGTTTAGCAACCCAAGACTCCATACAGGATTCCGACGAAGAGCGAGTATTTTTACTCACCCAACTACCCGAAATTCAAGGCGCCTTGATCGCCATGGATCCAATCGACGGGGCAGTGCGCGCCTTGGTGGGAGGCTATGACTTCTACCTAAATCAGTATAACTATGCCCTTCAAGCCCAGCGCCAGCCGGGGTCCGGGTTCAAACCCTTTGTCTACAGTTCGGCACTGAGCAGGGGTATTTCCCCCGCTGATATTTTTCTTGATGCTCCCTTGGTCTTTGAGGACTCAAACCTCGAATCTCAGTACCGTCCAGAAAACGACAACAACCGCTACAACGGTCCCACTCGACTGAGAGAGGCCCTCTACCGCTCTATCAATTTAGTTTCGATGCGTGTCCTGCTGAAAATTGGTGCTGGCAAAGTACTTGAAGACGTTAGCCAATTTGGCTTCGATATGACGTCATTTCCCCGCAACACCCAGCTCGCCCTTGGCGGCGGCACGATGACTGTGGCCCCAGTAGACATGATTCAAGCCTACGGTGTTTTAGCCAACGGCGGATACTTAGTTGAGCCATACATCATAGATCGATTGATCGATCAGCAAGGCAACGTGCTGTACGCCGCCAACCCTGCGACAGTCTGCAAGAACTGCGAAGCACAAACACAGACCTCACAAAAAACGGTAAAAGAAAAAGACGAACCGCAGATGAATCAATTGCAGCTCCGGCAATGGCTCGATAGCTCGCCGCTGGATGCGCTGCTAAACGCCCCTAAAGTTGCAGCGAACCGAGCAGCCACACAAATCGCTGCAGAGCAAGTCTTGGACGAACGCAATGCATTCATCATGCAATCGATGCTGCGTGATGTGATCAAGCTGGGCACAGGCAGACGTGCGCGCACACTGGGCAGAAACGACCTCGCCGGCAAAACGGGGACAACTAATGACGCCTCCGACACATGGTTTAACGGCTTTAATTCATCACTGGTAGCCAGCGTTTGGGTCGGCTTCAAAGATCAGCAACCCTTGGGCCGCAATGCTTACGGCTCAAACATTCCTCTGCCCATCTGGATCGACTTCATGGACGAAGCGCTGGCAGGCGTCCCCGAAACACTCATGCTGCAACCGCCGGGTGTCGTCAACCTGCGGGTCGACAAGGAGACAGGCATCCCAACTTCATCCGTTGATTCCACGTCCGTCGATGAGGTGTTTTTAGCGGAAAGTGCCCCAGACGCATCGTCGACGTTGAAGCGACAAGAGACAAATGTTGAGGACATACGCCCAGTCGATCTGTTTTAGCAAATATCAAGCATCACGCCCATAAAAAAAGGAGGCAAGCCTACTTTTCCGTCAATTCTCAAGCCGTATTTTACAGTTAGCTACCCGCACTCGTGCGCTTGGCAAACCGCTGACGAAATTTCTCAACCCGACCACCAGAATCTATGGTCTTTTGCTTGCCGGTATAAAACGGGTGACAGCTTGAGCAGACGTCCAAATGCAAATCATCGGACAACGTTGAACTTATCGCCATTTCATTACCACAACTGCAAGTGGCTTTGATCGTTTGATATTGGGGATGAATTTCGGGCTTCATATCGGCTGCTTGGCGTTTTGCGGTCGCGCAGTTTAACAGAACATGAACCCGCCGCAACTTTCGAATGACCACACCAAACGGCTGTCCTGGAGCTCAGCGACGACAGCTAGACGACAACTAAAAAGTTGGTCGCCAGGATTGATGAAAAGAATTTGTCATTAACGCTTCCTCGAGGCGGGCGTCTGTTCTTAGAATGTCTCATGACCAATGGCCGTACTTATATTCAAGTCGCCGTGCCAAGACCGCTGCATTCCGTATACGACTATCATCTTGGTGAGGATCAAACGGTTCCTCCAATTGGATCGAGGGTGCGCGTTCCGTTTCGACGCGGTGAGATCATCGGCATCTGCGTGAGCACAGATGTCGATAATCCACATGCCCAAACCAAACCGGTTGCTGAAATTTTAGACGGCGATCCGGCGATTTCTGTGGAATTGCTTGAACTCGCGAGCTGGATGCAATCCTATTACCACTATCCCTTGGGCGAGGTTCTTGCCACGATACTTCCCGGTGCCGCACGCAAGGGTTCTACTTTCGAAATTAAACCACTGCCCTCGCCAGACATTTGGCACCTGCGCGATCCAACAGCGGTCAGCCCGCGCGCTAAAACCCAGCAAGCTGTGATTGCGCATTTGCAAGGGTTTAGAGAGCCCCAGTCTGGAGAGGCATTGGAATCAGCCGGCTTCAATCGACCATTGCTGCGCAAGATGGAGAGCCTTGGAGCACTGGAGCGGAAATCGCTTCAACCGGACACACGGACAACTGCCACCCTTGACCCGACAACAGAACAAAAACACGCCATCGAGAAAATTACTGCGGCAAGCGGATTCGATGTGTTCATGCTCGAAGGCGTCACCGGCTCGGGGAAAACCGAAGTCTACCTGCAAAGCATGGCCCCGGTTTTGGATGCGGGTAAGCAAGTGCTGGTGTTGGTACCCGAGATTGCTCTAACCCCACAAACCCTTGAGCGTTTTGAGCGTCGCTTCGGCAACACAGGAATGATTCATTCCGCGTTAACCGAGCAACAGCGGCTACAAACTTGGTTGCGATGCCGCGAGGGTGAGATACGAATTCTAATCGGTACGCGCTCGGCTGTTTTTACACCTTTTCAACGCCTAGGCTTGATCATTGTGGACGAAGAACACGACAGCTCTTACAAACAGCAAGAAGGGCTTCGATATTCAGCGCGAGACCTCACGGTTAAGCGTGCTCAAAATCTTAATATTCCGCTTTTGCTGGGCTCGGCGACGCCATCTTTGGAAACCGTATACAACGTCCAACGAGGTCGGTATCAACATCTCGCACTAAAACAACGCGCAGGCGGCGCGCTAATGCCCAGCTATCACATCATTGACCTGCGCGGTCAAACATTACGCGGTGGTCTGTCGAACTCTCTTATCAGAGTTATTCGTGAGCACTTAACCAATTCAGGTCAAATATTGGTATATCTCAATCGCCGTGGATTTGCACCAACCTTGCTGTGCAAAAATTGCGGTTGGCAAAACGTATGCTCGGATTGCGATGCCAAACTCACGCTGCATCGGCAGCCGCCGCAACTCGTTTGCCACCACTGCAGTTTGCGTTTTCCTGTTGCCGAAAAGTGCGAAAACTGCGGGCACGATGATCTTTTGCCCGTGGGTTTAGGCACCCAGCGCGCTGAAGAGACATTGGCCCAACTATTTCCAGACGTGCCTTTGTTTCGGATCGACCGCGATACCACCAGAAGCAACATTCAGCTACACAGGCAGCTTGAACGCATTCAGCAGGGAAAGCCTTGCATTATGGTAGGCACGCAAATGCTGGCCAAAGGCCATCACTTCCCAGCAGTCACTTTGGTAGCAGTGGTTAATGCGGATGCAGGTTTTTTAAGCCCCGACTTTCGCGCCCCAGAACGCACGGCTCAACTCATCGTGCAGGTGGCTGGACGGGCCGGTCGGGCCGAGCGCCCAGGTGAGGTTTGGGTGCAATCCTACCAGCCGGAAAACCCCCTGCTACTCAGGCTTCTTCAACAGGGGTACCAAGAGTTTGCTCAAGCCGAGCTCGCCACTAGAGTCGCAGCGGGTCTACCCCCCGCGCAACCCATGGCTATGTTGAGAGCTGACGCCTTTGATGGAGCAATGGCCAAAGAATTTTTACAGCAGTGCAAGACCCTGCTGCTGCAACTGAGTCAGCAACTAATCGAGGAACCCAGCGACGTGCAAATACTCGGCCCCATTCCGGCCCCGATGGCGCGAATTGCCAATAGAGTCCGATTTCAATTAGTGGTGCTTGCTACCACCAGATCTTCGTTACACAGGGTGCTTGGAGCACTTGGACAACCGAAAACTCGAGCGAACCTGCGCTGGTCCATTGACGTTGACCCCTACGATGCGATGTAAGGGCTGCAAATATCGGCTTGGATTCGCAGGCAACTTTTCGCCAATCTTGCCTACGCGCGGTATCATCGTTGGCTAAGCTCAACGTACATGCCACAGGCGGCTTCAAATGACCAAAGATTTCGCCAATCGCGGGCGGGCTGGGAAGCCCGCTACGAAACAGAAAACGCGAGCAGCGGCAAAAACACGTTCCGCTCGCGCTACGCCAACTCGGGGAGCGAAAAGCCGTGGTTTTCATGGCCCGAGTTTTTCCTCGGGCGCGATCTTTGGCGCCATTGTTGTGCTTGCAGCCGCGTACCTACCCGAATGGTTGCCCGAGCAATCCGAGAGCCAAACAAGCTCCTCCGAAAAGACGGTAAGTACCCCAACGGTGAAGTTCGAATTCCCCGACGTGCTAAAGAATACCGAGATTCAAGTCGACACTTCCCCCTATGCCGGAGCTGCAGCTAGCTCTGCCAAGGAGCCCGACAACTACGCGGTGCAGGCGGCATCTTTTCGCGACAAAGGTGACGCTGACGAGATGCGCGCGAAATTAATCCTGCTTAATCTGCCCGCCCAAGTGATCAAAAAGGACGGCCCGACCGGCACTTGGTACCGCGTAACGTTGGGACCCTTTGAAAGGAGAGTGGATGCGGATCGCGCTTTGACCAAGCTCCGCGAGCAAGGGGTGTCTGGAATCATCATGAAGTAGCAAGCCCGGCATGCGCTACAAGCACGATGCAATATGCCTATGCCAATTGCTTTGTGCTTCAGAGAGCGCCAAAATCTGTCCCTTCTTTTTCATATCAGTGTCGCCTGACTGATGTCATCGCGAGGCGCAAATTAGCCCAACCACAGAACACGGATTTACTATGCAGGCTTTCCACGGCACCACGATTCTGAGTGTGAGAAATAACCAGCAAGTCGCTGTTGGCGGCGACGGCCAAGTTTCGCTGGGCGATACGGTAATGAAGGGAAACGCTATCAAAGTGCGCAAGCTCCACCACGACAAAGTCATCGCGGGATTTGCTGGTAGCACAGCTGACGCCTTTACTCTTTTCGAAAAGTTTGAGGCTGCGCTGGAAAAATATCATGGCCAATTAGCGCGCTCAGCCGTAGAACTCGCTAAGGAATGGCGCTCGGATCGAGCCCTGCGGAAATTGGAGGCAATGCTCATTGTTGCCGATAAGTCCGCCACACTTTTGATCAGTGGTAACGGGGATGTTATCGAGCCAGAGGACGGTGTTCTCGCCATCGGCTCCGGTGGTAATTATGCTCGGGCAGCGGCAACCGCTCTTGCAGAAAATACCGAGTTAAGCCCGGAAGAGGTCGTCCGCAAAGCCATGGTTATTGCCGGTGACATATGTGTATACACCAATCATTCACTGACACTGGAAACCCTGTCTACAGATGCCGAATAATCATTCACTGACCCCGAAGCAAATCGCCGAAGAGCTCGATCGCCATATCATCGGTCAGAGTGACGCGAAGCGCGCAGTCGCCATCGCCCTGCGAAATCGCTGGCGACGAATGCAGCTCGACCCCGAATTACGGGATGAAGTAAGCCCAAAAAATATTCTTATGATTGGTCCTACCGGTGTTGGTAAAACAGAGATCGCTCGACGCTTGGCAAAACTCGCGAACGCCCCACTCATCAAGGTAGAGGCTACTAAGTTCACTGAAGTGGGTTATGTAGGGCGCGATGTCGAATCGATTGTTCGAGATCTGGCAGACACTGCGATTAACTTGTTGCGCCAAGAACAAATGCAAGAAGTGGCAAGCCAGGCGGCTGATCGCGCTGAAGACCGAATCCTAGATGCATTGCTGCCACCGCTCAGAGGTAATGAGGGCTCCGAGGAAACAACTGAATCGTCGACTCGACAGATGTTTCGCAAGAAGCTGCGAGAAGGCGAGCTAGACGATAAGGAAATCGACATTGATTTAGAGCAAGTAGGCGTTGGGGTCGAAATCATGGCTCCTCCGGGAATGGAGGAAATGACAAACCAGCTGCAAAACATGTTTTCCTGCCTTGGACAGGGCAAAAAACAGGAACATCGAGTAACGATTAAGGAAGCGCGAAAACGCCTACAAGACGAAGAAGCGAGCCGTTTGATTAACGATGAGGAAATCCGCAGCAGCGCTGTTACCGCGGTTGAACAAACCGGGATCGTCTTTATTGACGAACTGGACAAAGTAGCCAAACGGTCAGAAAACTCAGGCACAGATGTCTCCCGCGAGGGGGTACAGAGAGACCTGTTACCGCTTATCGAGGGCTGTACAGTAAGCACTAAATACGGCCCGATCAGCACCGACCACATTTTATTTATCGGCTCTGGTGCCTTCCATCTTGCGAAACCCTCCGACCTCATTCCAGAGCTGCAAGGGCGAATGCCAATTCGCGTTGAGTTACAGGCACTATCGCCTGAGGATTTTCGACGCATTCTCACCGAGCCAAAAGCTAGCCTATGCGAGCAATACCAAGCGCTTTTAGCAACCGAGAACGTGACGCTGGAATTCACCGAAAGCGGTATCGCGCGTGTTGCTGAACTGGCTTGGCAGGTAAACGAGGGCACCGAAAATATCGGCGCGCGACGCCTGCATACCGTAATGGAGCGTCTGCTTGAGCCCCTGTCGTTTGCAGCCGATGACAGCGCGGGTGAGCATATCGTCATCGACGCCGCTTACGTCGACAGTCATTTGGCTGATTTAGTCAGCGATACTGATCTGTCGCGCTTCATTTTATAGCAGAACACCAAATGAGCCTCGCCACCCTTAAAGCCGTTCAAATTTTGATAGAGCATTGATAGAAAATCCATGGACGCCCCCAAACACCTCGTCTACCACAAAATTGCTCACACCCTAGAATTACAGTGGGACGACATCGCGCGCGAAATCCCAGCTGAACTGCTTCGTGTGTATTCCCCTTCTGCCGAGGTACGAGGTCACTCACCCGATCAACGTACACTGCAAACCGGCAAGAAAAATGTCGGCATCCGTCAAATTGAACCCGTGGGCAACTACGCCATTCGAATTTCTTTTGACGATGGACACGACAGCGGCATCTACTCATGGGCCTATTTGAACGAAATCGGCTCAGATTTGGATCGTTTTTGGCAGGACTATCTTGCAGAGCTCAAGCAGGCTAACGCATCTCGATTACCCAATATTCCCGTCAACCAGTGGACGCCCAAGTAAAACCACGACGCCTAATCAACCTTGGTTCGCTTTTCCGCGCTATAGTTTAGGCTTCGCAAACCAGCATATGTTTTTACCATGGCCAACTCCGTCGACAACTCCTCCTCCAAGCCTGAAGACGACACAGTGAGCTTCGGATTCGAGAACGTTTCTGCCGAGGAAAAAACTCGCAAAGTAGGCGATGTCTTCAAGGCGGTGGCTGAACGCTACGATATCATGAATGACTTGATGTCCCTCGGCACACATCGCCTGTTCAAGCGCATGGTGTTGCAAATGTCAGGGGCAAGAGAAGGGCACCAGATTTTAGATCTTGCAGGGGGCACCGGCGACATGGCCGCACTGTTCGCACCCGTAGTCGGAGATCAGGGTCGTGTCGTGCTCACGGACCTCAACATGCCGATGATGCAAGTTGGTCGAAATCGCTTGCTTGATGAAGGCATGGTGCAAGTGCAATTTTGTCAGGCTCCGGCTGAAATACTGCCTTTCCCCGACAATGCCTTCGATTGCGCCTGCATCAGCTTTGGTATTCGTAACTTCACAGATAAAGATCAGGCATTAGAAGAGCTATTGCGAGTGCTCAAGCCCGGGGCCGCATTGCTCGTGCTGGAATTTTCGAAACCCACTGACCCTGTGCTCGAAACCGCCTATCGCGCCTTTCAAACGCTTTGGCCTCCAGTGGGTAAGCTGTTGGTGGGCGATGCCCAGCCTTACCGGTATCTGGTCGAATCCATACGTATGCACCCCAATCAGAAAACGTTGCAACAAATGTTTGAGGATGCCGGATTCGTAGACGCGCACTTCCACAACCTTGTAGGCGGTATTGCGGCGATTCACCGGGGCATAAAACCTATTGCTGAATCTTTCGCCTAGTCGCCATGCAGCAAAGCGCAGACATCATGCTGTCGCTACTACAGCGACTGCTAACAGACCTGAGCAGACAGGCTTTAACGCTCGACCCGCTCACCGCCCAGCGCCTCGCTGCCATGGACGGCCAATCGGTAGAAATTCGCTGCTTAGCCCCTGACATGACCTCGCATTTGACCCTTTGCTCCGATCGAATTGATCTGGGGGTAGGCCCTGCAGACAGCCCTAATGTCGCAATCAGTGGCCAGCCCTTAGGTTTGCTTCAAACATTGCTTACCGGCAGCAGTAGTGAACCCGTCGTTATTGAGGGTGATGCAACAATTCTCATGCAACTTCAAACACTGGCATCGAGCTTTTCCCCAGATCTGGCCAAGCCTCTGGGAAACCTAATCGGTAAAGAAAAAGCCCAGCGCAGCGCCGCTTTGTTCGAGCTCGGTGTCGCGAGCATAAGCGAACTGTTGAGCACAGCACGCAAGTCGGCGCATCAGCAGGCTAAAGAGTTTTTTTCAGACTGGTACGCCTCGCAAAGCGAGGCGGAGGTGTTTTTTAGCGGGGTTGATCAGCTGCGACTTCGAGTAGATCGCCTGCAAGCAAAACTGGATTTGCATAGCCAGACAACCGGCGAAAGTTGATGCCGCGATCATCTATAGCTTACTTGATTGGCCTCATTAGGGTGTTTTTGCGCCACCGATTACACCATCTGTTTGCAACGGAGCATCTACCCAACACAAGC
>CAJWZG010000030.1 GCA_913049565.1 uncultured Gammaproteobacteria bacterium | reverse complement strand
GCAATCGCCGCCGGCGCTGGAAACCGCGATCAGGTCATTCGAAACAGCCAAGGTACTGCTGTTCGTGTGTTGCCTAGCTTCCTAAATCTCAGCAACGCAACGATCTCAGGTATTGATCTCCAGACCTCATATAGCTTTGACACCGAATACGGAGCCTTCCGAGTGGGTGTGCAGGGCAACTATGGTTTTGAGTACGATATCGAAACAGGATCCAGCACTTATGACGGGCTTGGCTTTTACAACGAAACCAATCCTGTGGCGCCGCGTCGCCCGCATCCTGAGTTTAAAGTCAATACCACTTTAAATTGGAGTATGGCCGATCACAGTGCGTTTCTAGCGATCCGTCACGTAGACGGATACGAGAAGAAGACGCTTACTGGCACGGATGGTTTCTGGCGAGCAACGACGTCACTGGCGTTGGGAAGCAGTGCTGCCGACAGCTTCTACGACGCGAGCATTGACAGCTGGACTACAGCCGACGTTCAGTACACCTATAATCTAGGTGAGTTCTCCTACATGAATTCTGGTGCGATCACCATTGGTGCGAAGAACCTTACCAATGAAGAGCCACCTTGGGTGCCGTACATCACTTCTTATGACCCTGTGAACCACGATCCTCGTGGCCGTATGTGGTACGTACGATTGAGCGCAAGCCTTTAGAAAATAGGCTATCTTGAAGCGTCTTAGGGTGCTGAAGGAAAAAAACCCCGGCGAGTCCGGGGTTTTTTTGTCTGAATGCCTGAGCCTGTTGCGAGGATCTTAGTGGGTTATTTCAAGCGCTTGACTCGAAACCAGGATCCGTCGTTTATGCTCATTCGATAGCCACCCATGGTGCCGGTCTTGATCCTTACAGCGTCCCCTGCCGAGGCGGACATCATTCGCTCCTTTACCAGCCCCCATACCTGTTTGTTATCCAAATACAACTTCGTCATTTTTTTCGGATGCTTGAAGATTTCAGTCAAGGTTGCTTGAACGGCTTCGCTATTAGAGTTGCTGTCGCTGAAGAGTCTTTTCGACAAACCGAAAGTCGAATTAGCATCGCTTGAACTTGCGGCGTTGGATGAACTCTGTTCTGAATTTTTTGTGTCGTTAATAATCGCCGAAGTCGCGCTCGTGGCTTCGCCACCGTGGCTTTCGTCGTAGCAGCTAAGTCGCGCCAACAGGTTACTAATATTGCTGCACCCCGCAGCATCGTGGGCATAACCGGTGTTGGTAGCAGCGACCAGAGTTAGGGTAATAAGGGTTTTTTTCATTAAGATCTCCCAGATTTAGTGCGCCGATTGTATGCCTTGCGCTGTGCCTGGGCACTCAAAGATTTCGCGGTGTACATGCATCGTGGCTTTTGGTTGACCCAATTCTGTGGAAGCATGAGAGATACCGTAGGTTAATAGGAACGACAATGTATCCAGACGCATACTCCCTAAAGCATCCGGAGCGCCCGGCATTCATAATGGCAGCCACCGGATTCAGCGTTACTTACGCCGAGTTTGAGGTGCGTGCGAATCGTTTAGCGCACTTGTTACGTCAGCAGGGACTTGGTCATCAAGACCACTACGCCATTATGATGGAAAATAATGATCGATACCTGGAGGCATGTGCTGCTGGCGAAAGAGCGGGCCTTTATTACACGTGCATCAATTCGTATTTAACGGCCGAAGAATTGGCCTATATTCTGGAAAACTCCGACTCGCAAATCTTGATTACCAGTGTCGCTAAGCTGGATATTGTGCAAGAGGCGGTGGCTGCATGTCCTAGAATTCTCAGGGTTTTGGTAGTGGACGCCGCCAATATGGCTTTGCCTGAGTCTTTCGAAGATTACAGATCCGCCTGTGAGCCGTTTCCCGATTCGCCCATTGGGGATGAGTTGTTGGGCACCTCTATGTTGTATTCGTCAGGCACAACTGGTCGTCCAAAAGGGATTATTCGCCCACTACCCGAACAGGTCCCGTCTGATCAGTTGCCAATATTCGGTTTTCTCGCTCAACTGTGGCGCTATCGCGAGGATATGATTTATCTGTCACCTGCGCCTTTGTATCACTCTGCGCCTCAGGCAGCTGTGAACCTTACTATCCGTCACGGGGGAACGGTTATCATCATGGAGCGCTTTGACCCTGAGGAGTACCTGGCTTTAGTCGAGCGCTATCGGGTATCCCATTCTCAACTGGTGCCCACCATGTTTAGCCGAATGCTAAAGCTAAGTGAGTCTGCGCGACGGGCCCATGATTTGTCGTCGCTGGAGATCGCCATACATGCGGCGGCACCTTGCCCAGCCATCGTTAAACAACAAATGATCGATTGGTGGGGCCCCATTATTCACGAGTATTACGGTGCCACGGAGGGATTGGGTTTCGCGGCTTGCGACACGCAAGAATGGTTAGCGCATCGGGGAACCGTTGGGAAAATAGTATTGGGAGAGTTGGCGGTTCTTGATGACGACATGAACCCGATGCCACAGGGCGAGCCTGGTACGCTCTGGTTTAAGACAGCTACGGAGTTTGAGTACCACAACGATCCGGAAAAAACTGCGGAGGTGACTTCAGCAGACGGTGCGATGACCACCGTAGGTGACGTGGGGTATGTTGATGCAGACGGTTTTCTGTATCTCACAGACCGTAAGACGTTCATGATTATTTCAGGTGGAGTGAATATTTATCCGCAAGAATGTGAAGACCTGCTGATTGGTCATCCAAAAGTAGAAGACGCAGCTGTCTTCGGTGTTCCGAACAATGACTTGGGTGAAGAAGTGAAAGCGGTAATTCAAACGGTATCCGGTATTGAGGGAGATACGGCGTTAGCTGAGGAACTACTTGGATACTTGTCCGTTCGACTGTCTCGACAAAAGTTGCCGCGATCCTTTGACTATATCGATGAAATGCCGAGGCTGCCTACGGGCAAACTGTATAAACGAGTTTTGCGCGATCGATATTGGGGGGAAGGTAAGTCGCGTATCGTCTAACCGACGCGCGAACCCACCGAAAAGAGCAAATTTAAGCGCGCTTACTCCTCATAATTCGCGCCTACCTCGAAGACAGTTTCAAGGTTAATGAGCGACTTGGCGCTGCCGGCGATGATTATCGGCTCGTACTGAACTTTCGAGATTACCTTGCGCAATAACTCTTGATGCTTCTCTTTCGTTTTCTTGCCGGTAACACCTCTCGGTTCGCCGTCGAGGTATTCACCACCCAAAACCTCAGAACTACCGTCAGCGTTGATGCGAAAATTGTAGCGATAGCTCATGTTGTAACCTTCGGAAAAAGCGGTTCGGCTTACTTTGCTGGGCAAACAGTAGGTGTTTCGACACAACGTTTCTCGGTCTTCATACTCCGTTGGCCAAATGCGCATAGCGCACTCATCGCCGATACAGGCAAGACAGGCTTTCGCAAAACGCTCTCGATTGGCTTTTGCGGTCTTTAGGCCTTCCCGGGTCAGAGGTTTTATCTCGCAGCTAAACGTCGGTAAGTCGGCAGGAAAACTTTGAGCTGCCGATGCGGCGTTGACCGAGATAAGGCCAACGCCGGTAATGATGCACAAAAGTAGTGTTTTTATTTGCATAGTGATCTCCATCGGTGGTGTTTCGTCGTAGTGGTATTCATCCAAATTGATTCCATTGAGTATTGTGCAGGTGCTTTTTATATTTCAGATTTCCCGTTCAAGATGATCTCTTGTTCTATGAAATCTTGGATCTGTGCGGGTGAAAAATCCAGCTCATGAAGCACTTCCGCCGAATGCTCACCAAGCTGAGGCGTATGGGCGTAAATGCTGCTGGGTGTTCGCGCAAATTGTGCGGCAGGTCGCGGAGTGCGAATCCAGCCTGCATCAGGGTGACGGTAGTTCAGTAATGCACCCATGGCCTGCACCTGAGGGTCGTCGATCACTTCTTCCCGGGTATTCAGCCGAGAGAAGGGTACATCTTCTGATTCGAAGCGCTCGCACAAAGACTCAGTAGTGAATTTAGGATACGCCGCGTCCATCAGCGCCCGTAGCTCGTCACGATGCTCTAACCTGGTTGCAGTTGACTGAAAACGCGGATCGTCGACGAGCTCAGGCAGGTCGAGTGCTCTGAATATGCCAAAAAATTCAGCCTCTTGAACTGGCATGCTTGCAATCCAGCCGTCCTTGGTCTGGTGCAGAAAAACCGAATGATCCAGTGGAGCAACCGGCTCGATCGTATCGTCCATAAACGTAAAATTGTTCATCGTGTCAGGCCAAAGGAAAGACAAAGCTGCATCCAGCATTGAGATTTCAACTCGCTGACCTTGGCCTGTGCGTTCAGCACAGAACAGAGCTGCGACGATTGCTTCGGCGGCAGTAAGAGAAGTGACCTTGTCGCAAACTAGGCTATTGACCATTTCTGGTTTGCCGTCGACACGAAGCGCAGTGAACCCTGAAACGGCCTGGATGACCGCATCATAAACGCGTCGATTGGCATAGGGGCCAGTTGAGCCGACACCATTGATGGACGCATAAACGAGTTTGGGGTGTTGGTCTTCAAATTTGTCGTAGCCGAGACCGAGGCGTTCCATCACGCCGGGGCGAAAGTTCTCTAGCACGACATCACAGGAAAGTATCAGTTTAGAAGCAATTGCCCTACCTTGGTCCGTCTGCAAATTGACGCTGAGACCCCGCTTGTTGCGGTTCATGTTAGTGAAAGCACTCGCCAAACCGCCGCTTTGAGGGAAACCTCGCCGCATCAAATCGCCGGAGAACGCTTCTACTTTAATAACGTCAGCACCTTGGTCAGCAAGCATGGCGCCAGCGATAGGCCCCGAAAATATGGCGGAAAAGTCCGCTACCCGAATACCGTTCAGCGGTCCGGTTCGAGGCTTACCCAGCTCTACTTGCTGCTCCATATGTCTTCTCCCCAGTATGACAATGTTGGCAGATTGGCTCGGTAAGATTAGATCATACGGCACTAGGACAGAAGCGCTTTTAGCGTGCGCCAACAAAGCTTTACGCGAATAAGCAAGCGGATTGAAAGTCGATAGGTGCAATGTTGTTATAGGCTTACGGTCGCGGGTTCGAGAATAAAGTCGTCAATGGAGATTATGCTGTATGACATATGAACACCCAGAATACCTGATAAGTGTTGCAGAGCTTGCTGAGCAAATGGAAAACCCGTCGCTGAGGGTGTTCGACACCTCGGTACTGCTGCATCAAACCGAGCAAGGGTATCGATCTGAACCTGGTCGGACACATTACCTTGCAGAGCATATTGCCGGAGCAGGGTTTCTAAATTTGAGTGAGGATTGGTCGGATACGAGATCGGCTTACAACAACACGCTACCAAGTTTAGAGGAGCTGGCAGGCGCGATTGGCCGCGATGGGATCGCCCAAGATAACCTAGTGGTTTTGTACTCTTCTAGTCATCTAATGTGGGCAACGCGCGCTTGGTGGTTGCTTCGTTATGCTGGTCACAACAACGTGCGAGTGCTCAACGGAAACTTGGCCGCTTGGTTAGCAGCTGGGCTGCCGGTAGGCGCCGGAGAGGAACGCTATGCAACTACGACATTCACCCCATCGCCTCGCTCAGCGCTGTTTGCCGATACCGCAGAAGTACTTCAGGGTATCAGTGACTCGGTTTGTACTATTAACGCGTTGTCACCGGCCCTTTATGAGGGCACAGGCGATTTTTATTACGGCCGCCGAGGACATATACCAGGAAGTCGCTCGCTCTACTTTTCGGATGTGCTCAGGGACGAGTTTCTACTGCCTGCGGACGAACTTCGGGAGTTACTTGCAGCTCAAGGCATGCTGAGTGGTTCTAGAACACTCATTTACTGCGGTGGTGGCATTGCAGCGACATTGGATGGTTTTGCGTGTGCGTTGCTGGGACACCATGATGTGGGTGTGTACGACGGTTCCATGTCTGAGTGGGCGACAGATGAAAATCGCCCGCTGACTCGCGGGCCAGCCCCGTAGTGCCCCAGAGGCAGGAATACAGTGAAAAGTGACGAGTGAACGCACAGGCCATTTGTACTGCGGGAAGTTTGGCAACGAGCTCAGCGGTTTGTCGCGCGTTTACTCAGGTAGATTTGCCTGACCGTTGCGGGATCTTAGGCTTCTACCTTCAAGCTCGCTCTAGTTCCAGCGATAACAGTGGTCTATACGGGGCTAACCTTCCCCCCGAATATACGGCCTTGACTGCCGAGGTTCAGCACTTTGTATTTTAAAATTTCGTACCAGCTAGTTCAACGCTGGTTCGTGAGAATTTGAAAGAGTTCGCTCATAAAGCGCAACAGCTACCATTATCCGGTTTTATTGGGCTTGCTGTGACAGCACTCCTGCTGCTGATTATCGAGCGCCACTTCAACGCGAGCTGGTGTCTAGTTAAACCGTCTTGAAACTGGCGTTGCGTTGCTTTAGCGGTCAGCCTCCTTTTTAGGTTTGTACCTAATTCGTAGGTGCAACGGGCTCATGCGCTGATCGACGGTTTGTCACGGGGGTGATTTTTAAATTAGCGATAGAGTTCAATGTTCGGACGTCCGATTGTTTTGTCTGTGAAGCGATTTACGGGGCACTAGCTGCAATTCCGGTTTTTTGATTTGGCTGTACATCGTTTGGGTTGTGGTACCGGCGGGTGCCACCTATGACTGCTCTTTGTCGTTTAAGCAGCTAGCTCTTTCCTTCCACGACGTATAAGGCCCTTAACTGAGGCCTCATTGGAATGCTTATCGAGGGAAGCGTTATAGCTTCTTACATTCGAAAAAACATAATTTTTTTGATTAACAAGACTGGAATTTTGAAAATGCAACGAGAGTCGGTCGAAAAAAATCACCGATAAAGAGATACAGTCGTTGTTTACTGTACTGTGAACAAATGGGTAACATCTGCAACCTGAAATCGATCAAGCGTTCCCGACGGACGCGGTCGAAAAAAACAAGAATACGTTAAACCATGTTCGTGAGAGAAAAAATGATGACGAGAGTTGTTGCTTCAATATTAATTGCCCTAGGCGCTATCGCCGCTTCCTTAAGTTGGGCCGCAGATACTTATATCGGTCAAGTCACTGGCATAGGTGACGTTGAGGTAGAACTGGTTGCAAAAGGCCAACCTGTTTTTCCAAGGAGGGCTAAATCTTACGGTGTTAGCGGTTCAGTGCTAGTGCGTTTTTCTATCGATGTGGAAGGTAATGCGATCGGTTCGGTTATCGTTGAGTCTAAGCCGCGGCGAATGTTCGATCGTTCGGCCATGCGGTACATGGAAACGCTGAAATTCAAACCGCATATTATCGACGGAGAGCCCACCCAAGTGAATGACGTCCAGATGACCGTCGCATACAGGCTCGAGGGCTAGTCATTACTACTCTTTGCATTTAACAAGACCCTCAGACAACAGAAAAAAGTAAAATATGTCGATTCGCAACAAACTCCTTACCTTATTAATCGCTGGTTTCGCGATCCTTCTTTCTATTTTCTACATTTCTAATGAAACCTTAACGCAGGCGTCGGACCAGTTTACTTCTGAAGCGCTAGCAGAGACCTACAGTGCCGCTTGGCTTTCGGCCTCGGATGCGCAGTTTGAGCGCTCCGTTGAACAATTTGATCCTGAACTCGGCGACCCTGAGATCACTAGGCTTTGGGATCCTCTAGACAATGGTTTTGACGAATCCGGTCAAGATAACCCTTTGGTAGCTGCGTTACAGTCGGACCGCCCAGATCTAGCTAGAGATTACTTTGATCAGTTGTTCATGGATGCGGTGGATTTAGAAGAGATCAGCTTTGTGATGGCCTACACCATTACGGGGCGTCAAGTGTATTGCTTATCAGGCTTGTTCCTGCATGGCGCAGATCCCTGCGGAAAAGCCGCTCGACCTGACTTCTTCCTTAACTTTGACAGTTTTCTGCGCAATGCTATTCAACGCCCGACGCGCAATATCGTGCGCATCACTGACATCACTGGCGATAAACCCCTTTCGATCAATGACTCCCTTTCCTTCGGGGTGCTCGATGCGAGCGAAGAGGCCGTAGCCCTCGTTGTGGTTGGAAAAAACCTCGTTGATAATCTGGAGTTATTCAGTGAAGACTTTGAGGTGCGTCTAGCCGTGCGCTCGAACGGGCAGAGCATTAGCTTGGACGACTATTACGATGATGGAGGATCCAGTTCAACCGAATACGGCGTCTCCAATTTGCGTAAATTGGTTGCGGAAGGCGAGCGTCTAGCTGAAGGTTCGACGGATGCGACGTTTAGTGAAGTGATTGGCGAACTAGGTGTTTCAATAACGTCTATACCGCTGAGTTACCAAGCGACCGCTGAAGAGATCAGCCTGCTAATTTTTAAGGATCAAAGGGCCAGTATCGCGCAACAAGTTCAAACCACGAACAGTACCTATGCTAGTTTAATCGCGACTGTATTGCTTGTTGTTGCGGTGATTTTAGGTTTGATTTGGGGCGCTTTTGGCCAGATTAAGGTCGCGATTGATATTTTACGTGGCATGGCGCAAGGAGACCTTTCCTTAGAGATGCCTGAGAGAAATAGGATCCTCGCCTCGGACAACGACGAGGTGGGCAGGCTCTCCGGCGCGATTGATCAATACCGAGGAGTATTGGTGGAAAACGAAGAGCAGCGGGTTGATCGTTCACGTCGCCGTGACGAACGCGACAACATGATTTTTGAAAAAATGGAAATCCTTGCTGGTGAACTTGAAGGCGGTTCTAAGGATTCGATGCTCGGCGATATTGAGCATATGAGACAGCAGGTGGAGACCGGTGACGACACTGCTAAAGAGCGAGCCTCAATAGAGTTGATGGGTGTGGCGTTTTCCAAGATGTCAGATCAAGTGACCGAACTCATTAACGCGCGGACAGAAGAACTCGTTCGAACTCGTGACGAAATCGACTCATCGATTCGCTATGCTGCCCGACTACAGAACGCATTGCTGCCAAAGCAGTATCCGGGCGACATTTCGTTCAAGGTGCATTGGCGTCCTCGAGATCTTGTAGGCGGTGATATTTACTTTGTGCACTCGCTCCCTGACCGCGTATACATCGCGGTAGTCGATTGCACCGGGCACGGTGTTCCGGGCGCCTTTTTATCCATTATCGCCCAGTCAGTACTAAGGCGTGCGGTCGATGAGCAAGAGAAGCAAAATGCAGGAGACTATCTGTCTAAAGCGCATAGTTTCGTTATGGAGATGCTCAGTCAAACCGACAGCTCGAATGAGAAAATCGATGAGGGGTTCGACGGTGCCGTCTGTATATACCATCGAAAAGAACGCCAGCTTGAGTTTGCTGGGGCCAAGTCGTCGTTGTTCCGCGTGACCAACCAAGGTGCCTCGGAAATAAAAGGTGATAGAAAGTCTGTTGGTTCATCGCGTTCAGGTGGGGCTTTTGATTTCACTACCCACGTAATAGATAACCCCGAAGGGGCTTTCGTAATGCTCACCGACGGTGTTACCGATGTCATGAGTGCCGAGGATCGGCCTATCGCGTTTGGACGTCGAAGGGTGCTTCGTACGTTGCAGAATTCGACACAAACAACCCCAGATGGCCTCGTTGATAACATTATGACCAACGTGGATTTGTATCGAGGGGGCGCGCCGTACCGAGATGATTTGACGTTGTTGGCGTTTTCGATCAATGGGGATGGCGAACAGGTTATAGTTAGGGACGCAGAGGAGGTCTAGAGATGCAGGAAGCTGCAACACAAAGAACACCGCAGATAGAGATCACTGATGCCGCTTGCCGCATCGTAGGTGAGTGTTATCCAGAGAATATACAAGAGTTTTCCTCGCCAGTTATGACGGCACTGCGCTCTCTAGTCCCCGTTTCAGGTTCTTATCGGGTAGATATGGAATTGTTTTATTTTAATAGTTCCTCAGCAAAATTCCTTTTTGATTTCTTTGAGTTTTTTGAGGAAAAAGCGGGTGATGGGTTGAGTGTCAAGATCAATTGGAATTACCGTGAAGATGACGACACGATGTTGGAGGCTGGAGAAGATTTCGCTGAAGACATGGAATCTTGCACATTCGAATTGGTGGGTATGCAAGCGCCAGAAGAAAACACTAGCGAAGAATGAATATTTGGCTCATAGCATTGCTAGAAAACGTGTTGGAGACAGCAAATGATTAATGACGAAACGCTTGAGCTGCACAAGTTTATGCAAGCGCGCAGGACGCTTTTTTGTTACTCGGGACCGTTATCTGAAGATCTGCTGACGTCGATATCAAACCCAGTGAGGCAGCAGCTTCACGAATCAGAGTCAGACGAGGGTGTTTCGAAGCGAGTTTTTGGCGTTTTCGTAGAGCAAGCGCAGAATATTATTCGCTATGCGAAACTCAGAGCAGACACAGGAGAGGGTGTAGGAACAATAGCGATCAGTGTCACAGACGATGACGGTTTTCTGATTGAGGCAGTGAACGCGATTGACTCGGAAGGGCGCACGGCACTTGAGAGCACTTTGCTAGAGTTAAGCATGAAAGATGCGAAAGAACTCCGCAAAATGTACAAGGATCGACTGCGCAGTGGTCCCCCAGAAGGCTCGCAAGGGGCTGGCTTGGGTTTTATCGAGATGGCGCGTCGGGTGCAGCGTTTCGAATTCGAGATTGCAGACACGGAGAATGGGCCAGTTTTTGTCTATCGAGGTTATGTCTCCTAGTACAACGAGTTCCTCATTCCCAAGGCCAACAGCGATTTGGCCTTTCCATTAGGCTTATTACACTCGTCAAAGCAGTTGTTCCTGAGCGGATTCTTCCTTCAACTGGTTTCTAATTTTCTCGACGGCTTTCTCTAATGACTCGTGGGCTAATTCAAGTTCGCCTGTGGTCAGGTGGCTGATGTCCGTATTGACCATAGAACTGCCAATTTCGAAGGTGAGCCTGGATGCGTCTTCCTCCCCGTCAAAAATAGGTTTGAAGGTACGTACTGGCCCGATACCTTTGACGTTAATTGTTTCAAGTTCTTGGCAGGGAATCCGATCAGACACCAATGAGTAGGTGTCAAACGACATCAAAATATCGTCAGGGTCGGCAGCTGTTTCTAAACGAGACGCAAGGTTAACGCCTGCGCCTACGCAGGTGTACTCAAGTCGCGCATCGCTGCCAAAGTTACCTACGGTGCAGAAGCCTGTTGCGATTCCAATACGCATTCTTAGTGGCTCCTGTAAGCCATAACGATGCCAGTTGTCGCTCATGCCTTTCAGCGTCGTCTGCATTTCCATCGCCATATTAAGGCAAGCGACTGCATCTTCTTTCACACCTTTTGATTCGGGGTCACCGAAAAACAGCATGACGGCATCGCCGATATATTTATCGACGGTAGCACCATATTTGAGCGCTATCTCGGTCATGGTGCCGAGATATAAGTTCAGCATTTCGGCTACATCTTCCGATTCAAGGTTCTCTACGATGTTTGTGAAGGAACAAAGGTCTGAGAAGAAGATAGTGAGTTTTTTGCGAGAACTGGCGCGAGCTACCGCCTTATTGCCGGTGAAAATAGATTGGTAAAGTTGAGGCGACAGGTATTTTGAAAGTTGGGTTGAAAGCCCCTCCAACTGGCGATTAGTTTCTTGAGCTTCGTTGGATAACTGAGTAAGTCGTTCCTCGCTTTTATCGCTTAGCTTGATGATACGTCGCGTTGTTTTCAGCAGTTTTCGATATTCTTGCGTTAACTTTTCGTGGTCTTCACTAGAAGCAACGCCGGATTCAATGAGCGCTACTGAGTTCTCTAGAACCGTGTTTTCATGATCAAAAATGTCGCCAGAACCTTCCCCTGAGCCCATATCCTTTCCTTCTTGTTATGATGGTTAAACTACCAGAAGAACGCCACGAAATGCACGCTAGGAGAGATATTCCCTCAAAAATATTGTTATCACAGGATGCCTGCTCAGGGTTGCAGAATGAATTTGGAACCTAGATTCTGGGGGACGGACAATCGGAGGAAAAATGAGAGCAGTAGGTTTAATGACCCATGGAGGCCCTGAGGTGCTTCAGGTGGTAGAGCTAGAAGAAGTTAACGCAGGGCCGGGCCAAATTCGGATTCGCAACATGGCTGCAGCAGTGAATCCAACTGACATTGTGGCGCGCGACGGTACACGAGCAAAATTGCAGAGTGAGTTTCCTCCGCCTTATGTGCCGGGTATGGATGCGGCAGGGGTTGTGGATCAATTGGGAGAGGGGGTCGCTGGCGGAGTGAATGTTGGTGATCGCGTGATGGCGATGGTGGTTCCTCGTGCCAGCCACGGCGCTTATCGAGAACAGTTGTTATTGAACCATCAAGCGGTAGTTCCAGCCCCTGCAAATACCTCGCATGTCGAAGCATGTACCTTGCCTATGAATGCTCTTACCGCCAGGCTCTCTCTGGATTTACTCGAGCTATCTCGAGGGGATGTGGTGGCGGTAACAGGTGGGCCGGGTGCCTATGGTGGATACGTGATTCAACTCGCGAAAGATATGGGCCTGACCGTGATTGGGGATGGTGCAGAGGATGATCGAAATCTGCTGGAATCACTGGGTATGGATATCGTCGTGGAGCGAGGTGAAGGTTTTGCAGAACGTGTGCGAGAGCATTTCCCCAATGGCGTAGATGGTCTGGCTGACGGAGCACTCCTCAATGAAAAGGCCATCGGTGCGGTCAGCAATGGCGGGTCTTTTACTTCGATAAGAGGTTTTCAGGGGGAACCGCAACGCGATATTAGGTTCACACAAACTTGGGTGACACGCTATAACGATCGCTATGACTTGCTTGACGGGCTGCGCCAGCAGACTGAGGAGGGGGTGCTTACTCTTCGGGTAGCCGATACCGTGTCACCGGAGGAGGCGCCAAGGGCCCACCGCCGCCTTGCAGCTGGTGGCACCCGTGGACGTATGGTGATCGACTTCAGTTAGAGACCAGTAGCAAGGCGCGACTGAGTACAAAGTCAAAAAAAACTTATAAAACGAGTTGGGACTCGGTGAGGATATCTATGAAGCTAAAAACATTAGGCCCAGAGGCCAGCATTTCGGAGGTTGTTACAGCGATGAACGAGGCAGGGGCTGTGATCGTCAGAGATGCTATCGATACTGAAACCGTTGATCGCTTCAATCTGGAAGTTACCTCCTTCGTAGAGCGAACCCCCATGGGACGAGACGATTTCACCGGTAAAGGGACGAAGCGCACCGGTGCACTCGCGGCACGATCTCAGACCTGCCGTGATTTGATTCTGAATGATTTGGCGCTTGGCTCAGCTGAAGCTTTTCTTGGACCATTCACGCGGAAAATCATTCTGCATCTAACGCAAACGATAGAGATTCACCCGGGCAGTAAAGCTCAGGCAATCCATCGCGACCGATACGCATGGGGGACCTACTTACCGCAGGCGATTGAGCCGCAGCTCAATACAATCTGGGCAATGACAGACTTTACTCAGGAGAACGGAGCTACTCATTGTGTACCAGGCAGCCACCTTTGGTCGTGGGATCAAAAACCAGAGCCTGAACAGTTTTGTCAGGCCGAAATGACTAGAGGCTCGGTGTTTTTTTATAGCGGAAGCATTTTACATCATGGTGGCGCAAATCATTCAAAGGCGCCAAGACTCGGTCTCAACATTGATTATTGCCTCGGATGGTTGCGGCAGGAAGAAAACCAATACCTATCTTGCCCTCCCGAAATCGCTAAAGATTTCGATCCCAGACTGCAAGAACTGCTGGGTTACACGCAAGGTGAATATGCGCTGGGGTATTACTCTGATCCGCTCGACGAGAGTGGGAGCAAAGAGGTTATCCCTCCCGAATTGATCTTGGGTCGATTACCCAGCCGGGCCGAGACTACCGATTTGGTCTAAGCGCGGCCTTGCCGTTGCTATTGAGCAGACCGGGCGTCTCGAAACATCACTTTGATTAGTGCGATGGCCATCAATGCCATAACCACAGAAAAAGGCAGTGCGCCAATAATCATTGCCGAGCGCAATGCACCCATGCCGCCTGCAGCCAACAAAACTCCAATCAACGCGGTAAACATGACCCCCCAAACGAGGATATGCCGTTTCCCTTTCTGACCTTGATTGCCGCCAGAGGCCAGTGTGTTGATGATTAAAATGCCTGAATCGGCAGATGTGATGAGGAAGGTTAGCAGCAAAACCACTACGACCGTCGACAAAGCCACCGCTAAACCGGGTGGCAGCATTAGGTTAATCGTCGCAAAGAGCTGCGATGAAATATCCGCATTTACTATCGAACCCTTGGCAATACCCTGCAGCTCTAAGTCAATTGCGGTAGCTCCAACAAAGGCCAGCCATGTTAGGCAGATCATAGAAGGCACGATGATCGCGCCGAGCACGTACTCTCGCACCGAGCGGCCTTTGGACACTCTCGCTAAGAAGAGGCCTACGAATGGGGCGAATGCAATCCACCACGCCCAATAAAAGATGTTCCAGTCGCCTTGCCATTGCTGCAAAGCTTGCCCGACGTCAGTACTTGTGTCGTTCCAAACGGTGATAGACATACTTGGCAGCGCTAACAAATAGTCCCAAACCGCGTAGCCAAAAGTTGTCACCGCAAACAGTGTGGATCCGAAAATGATGAAGAAGCTAACGAGAAAGATCGAAAGGCCCATGTTGATGTTTGACAACCACTTAATGCCTCGCTGTATGCCAGAGGACGCGGAAACACAGGATGCGCTGACAATGACTACGAGACCAATCAATTGAGCGCTGAGAGTTGGTTGGCCGCTGTCATTGATCAAAAACGACAGACCGCTGATATTAAATACGCCAGCGGCAAATTGCGAAACACCATAGCCAATAGTGACGCCAAGGCCGATTAAGGTGGCCAAAATAGCTGCGATGTCCACCAAGTGGCCCAGCCAGCCCGAAAGTTTGGCGCCAAATAGAGGTTGTAGTCCCGAGCGAATCGTCAGCGGCATCTCTTTGGCGTATCGCAGATAGCCCAAAGCCATACCCACAATTCCGTAACAGGCCCAGGGAGTTAGACCGTAGTGAAGCAGCGCCCACTTATACGCGTTTCTTACATTGTCAGCGTCTTGCGAGTTACTCAGTCCCTGTATCGTCTCAGGATTTGTAGTGAAGTGGAAAATAGGCTCTGCAGTCGAGTAGGTCAGCATACCGACGCCGATGCCTGCCCCGAACATCATGGAGAGCCATGTAAAGCGCGAAAATTCCGGGGCTTCGCCGGTTTTTCCCATCGTCAGTCGCCCTGTTTTCGGCCAGAGTGCGAGGGCTATACAGATAAAAGTCAGAAAAGCCGTCACTAACATATACCAGCGCGCAAAAGAGGCCGTAGACCAAGCTTGCAGATCAAGCAACTGTCTTCCTGCTTCAGCAGGGGAGAAGGCTACCCAAAGGATCAGCAGAAGGATGATCACCTTTGGGGTTACGGCAACCCAGGCATTAAATCCCTGATAGAAACCGCTGGATTGAGTATCGATTTGCACTTCCGATCCCGAATACGGCTGACTCATTAGGTATCCCTTTGTCTTTTTTGTTCGGTGGCTGGGTTGATAGCTATCTATTCGGCATCTTTCAGGAGCCCTCGGTAATTTTCAGCAATTGTTTGCCCAAGTTTTCACCGCTAAAAAGTCGCTGCAGCGTATCGGGTATCTTGTCGAAACCTTGCTGTAAATCGATCTCGTATCGCAGCTCGTCCTGTTTTATCCACTGCAGTAAATCGCTGACTGCTTCGGGAGCTCTTGATAAGTAGTCGAGAATAATAAACCCCTCCATGCGGGCTCGCATGGTGATGAGGTTCATTAGATTTTTTGGACCTGGCGCCGGTATCGTCGCGTTGTAGCCAGAGATACCACCGCACATCACTACGCGGGCTTTGAGGTTAATGTGATCCAAGGCAGCCTCCAGAATCTCGCCGCCAACGTTATCAAAGTACACATCGATCTTCTCAGGACAAACGTTTTTGATCTGCCGTGATACGTTTCCTTGCTTGTAGTCGATCACGGCATCAAAACCGGCCTCGTTTTTAAGCCAAGCACATTTTTTTGCACCACCGGCGATGCCCACCACACGGCAGCCCTTGATTCGCGCAATTTGGCCTGCGATAGAACCGGTTGCACCTGCGGCGCCGGAAACCAGCACGGTCTCGCCCGGCTGAGGTTTGCCCAGGTCGAGCAATCCGAAATAGGCAGTGAGTCCCGTTATGCCAAGAACCGAGAGCATCATCTGAGGTGTGACGCCTTCTGGCACCTTCGACAGGCCCATTGGCCCTTGATTTGGCGCTGCAACGACAAAGTCTTGCCAGCCACCAGTCGTTTGTACGATATCTCCAATGTCAAAGTCTGGGTGGCGGGACTGAGCGACTTTGCCGATAGAACCGGCTCGCATCGGCTCGCCCAAGCCCACAGGGGGTAGATAACTTTCTCGATCCTCCATCCAACCTCGTTGGGTTGGATCAAAAGAGAGATAGAGGTTTTGAACTAACACCTCGCCTTCAGAGGGTTCGGGGATTGGGTTTTCTGCGTAGTCAAAGTTCTCTCTCGTCACCATTCCATCTGGGCGCTTTGACAGTAACCATTGACGATTGATGTTCATACAAATTCTCCGAAGTTGAGGCGCTAACCAAGCGTATCGCAACGCGACAGTTGTCATTCAACTGCATTTGGCGAGATTTTGAATCTCAGAGCGCCTGGGTTAGCTATACGAAACGTTGGGTACTAGGTTTTATTGATTGTCTGAGTATGGCGAAGCTTCCCTGCCCAGCAAAGGAGTTGTTGAGTGCCTGAAGGAGTTGAAGGCCTTAATGTGGGCTATGGTGCCACTGAAACGGTCAAATCTTGCTAAGTGTTGACAAGCCCGGTGATTATCAGCCGGCAGAAACGGCTTGGAGCGGAATGATTTGTCGCGGCAACGCGGCAAAGTGTTGCCGTGTGCGTTTGCCTACATCCAATCCCAGCGCCAGCCAGATTTCATAGTCCACTTCGCTCCAACCAAAAGCCATAGAAAAGCGCTCGCTATCAATGAATCCTGAGTCAGCACTTTGCAAGAATACTTCGCAGCTTAGACAGGCATTGCGTTGGAAGTGAAAATACCGCGTGCGCTCCAACGCTGACAGGCCATCGATAATACGTCTCAACTGTCCCGTATTTCGTGGTCTTTGTTCACGATAAACATTGATTTTTTCTATGGTTTCCAAGAGTTCCCGATTTTCTGTGATTCGCAGCATGTTTTCCGCACTGCGATTAATCGAATTGACAAAATCCGAGTGTCGAATAGCGTCGCGTGTAAGGCGAAGCTCCTTAAGCAAGAAAATCATCGACGCTACTAATGCCAGTGAGGCCAACACATCTGCGCTGGCGGATACGTAAGACAGCATTTCGTTTCCCTTATTATCGGCTGTATGAGTGGTTCATAAGTACGGGCCTATAGGCTAGGCATATGAGGTAAACCAATATCAGTGCCAAGTTACGTTTGACGCGGCGAGATTGTGTGGACAGGCGTAAGTGCAAAAGTAACGAGCAGCGTTGATCGCCGAGCAGTGTCCTTTGATGGGCCAAGCCGGCTTCTTAATAGTCAGAAACTACAGGTAAATGTTCACTAAATAGGTGTGAGATACATTACCGCGAAGAAAGATTTAGTCTGGACAGATGCAAAAAGTTTACATAGGTTGGACTCGTGACCAGTGATGGATGAGCAAAAGATAGTGTTGAGATAGTAGCGTCCCCTGTGGCAGCTGTGCCAAACAGGGCCAGGGCTCTGCATACTCAGAGGCTAATTTTATCTTTTTGTAAGAAACGGGAAGTAAG
>CAJWZG010000029.1 GCA_913049565.1 uncultured Gammaproteobacteria bacterium | reverse complement strand
AAACCTGTATAGACATCAGCATGGCTTGCCCAATCGGTCACCGGCTGTAACAGGTCGTCACCAAAGTGGTCCATTTGAGTCTGTGTCGCCCCAGATTCGGCCTGAACAGTTGGCGCAAATGCAGGTCGTGTCGACCACGGCGTGTTCTGCCCATAACCAGACATAGAAACGTAAACAACTGCCGGGTTTTGTTCGCGCACGGTTTCGTAATCTAAACCAAAAGTTTTCATGGTGCCGGGACGAAAGTTTTCGACAATTACGTCGGTTTCGAGGCACAGCTTGAGGGCGGCCTTCCGCGCTTCGGGCCAATTAAGATCGATACTAAGGTTTCGCTTACCCCCATTGAGTTGTAAATAGTATGCGCTTTGACCTTGGATTTGCGGTGCCGCAATTCGTCCAATATCACCAGAGGGTGGCTCTACTTTCGTGACTCGCGCGCCTAATTCAGCAAGGATGCGTGTACAGGTTGGTCCGGCAAGCACGCGGGTAAAATCGAGTACGCTAATGTTTTCTAACGGTTTCATTAGTTCCCCTCAAAGACTGCTGTTCCCGGTCCGGTCTCTTGCATCGCTTTCATGCCGCGCTTTACATCCTGACTGGCCCACATCGGAGCTAGTTCATCAGCGAGGGCAAGATCTGCTGCTCGAATACCGTCGTTGCTTGCTATTCGGGCTATGCGTTTAATAGCACTCAGCGCAACTGTTGGGCCTGAGGCAAGCTGCTGTGCAAGGGATAGCGAGGCCGAATTTAATTCGTTGTCGCTTGTGACCAGGTTGATCACCCCCCAACGCTCCAACACGTCCGGACTGTACCGACGTCCAAGCATGGCTATCTCCCGGGCTCTAGCGGAGCCAGCACGTTCCGTTAGTCTTTGCACAGCGCCAAGTAATGGAGCTAGCCCAATAGCAACTTCTACAGAGCCAATTTGCGCGGACTGCGAAGAAACAATGAAGTCACAGACGAGCGCCAGTTCAAATCCACCTCCCAAAACAGCGCCATGAACTGCAGCCACAGTGGGTATAGGTATCGACTCTAATCTGTTGAGGGTGGCTGACGCATCAACTCCGTCACCGTCCAATGCGGAGACATCTGCTCCGGCGCAAAAGTGGCGTAAGTCACTTCGTATCAAAATAGCACGCATACCGTTCGAAACCGCGTGCTCTTGAGCGCAGCAAAATTCCTCGATAAATTCGCCGCCTATCAAATTGTGCGGCGGGTTATTGAGCGTCACCACTCCCACCGACCCTATTGCCTCCAGCGTGATCATTCCCATCTGTTTTCCCTCCTAAACTTTTCTCCAACGAGAAATTTAAAAGATTGCACACGAGCGCGAACTCGGTCAAACATGGTTAATACCGCTCTATCTTTTCGGCATTAGTAGAAAAGAGTGGCACGACAATGATTCGAAATAAAAAAGCTGGCACCATTGCGATAGATTATCCGGAGGCTGTGAAGCAATAAGTTTCTTTTTCTTCAGGCTCGGTACTCTCCGGTGAGGAAGTGCCGCCTGTGTCTCATGTGTCTTCAATGCTGTTATCAGCTTCTGCCTTTTCAAATCCGTGGAAGCAATGCGACCATATCGCCAGCGGGGTGCGAAGAAAGTTGCGGTTTCTGCCCCGGTGAAAGATCGCTTGGTATAGGAACAACTTTGGTTAATCCTACAAACGTGACTCCTGTTACAGAGAAGTGATTGAACTGGTGAACTTAAATACGGGTGATTTATTGAAAATTAAAGAAAAGTGGGAAGCATCGGGTATCTGGAACAACCTATGCCTGCTTCATCGCGCGGTGTGTTACCACGCCGATAAGCCGCGGCTAAGGGACCGTTTGAAGGTTCGCAGAGTGGCTCCATTATGACCCTTGATTATGCACGGGCGCTCAAGAGTTATTCGCCTATCAGCTTTGCCGATGAGCTCGCCTATTCGGCTGCTTGGTTGCAACATATTGGCCCGCTCACATCGCGCGTGGAGAAAGCAGTGCAGGGAGGGTTGCTCTCTGATCGAATGGCATGGGTCTTTGTGGCTGGCTATCAATGCGCGTTGCGACATACATTCAGCGAACTCCCCGAGGATAGCATGGCGGCATTTGCCGTATCCGAAGACCGTAAGGGTAAGCCGCCGCTGCCTGGGGTGAAATCGAGGCAGGAAGATGGTGTTGTGTATGTCAGCGGTTACAAAACCTGGGTCGCTTGTTGCGCATCACTGTCGCATCTGGTCATCAAATCTGATCGCGGCGCGCAAGCTCGCTACTACTGCATTGAGCGCGGTACACCCGGGTTAACCCTCACGCCAAAGTACGGATCGTTTCTCGCTGAAATGAGTCAAGGAGTTGCGAAACTCGATGAAGTTGTCGTGGCCAAGGCTTTGGATCCCAGTGTTGTGGGTCATTTTGGCCTGCGTGAAACCCTCTATATTTACATGGCTTTTTGCGCATGGGCAGGAAAGTTTGGGGCACCTTCAGAGCTATGCAGTTCAATCATTGGTCGCTTGGCAGCCCTAGCGGATCACCCGCCGCAAGACGAGTCCACGCTTGCGGAACTCAAAGCAGTTGATGACGCCGTGCAGACGCTGCGAGCCGAAATCCCCTCATCCGCGGCAACTCATTGGGAACAAGATCAGCGCCTGATTGCCATGTACTCTCCGGGCATTCAGAGACGCGAGCTAAATTAGCCGATCAGGAAACGACGGTTCCGCCGTCGCAGGTAATCACGTCGCCCACAGTGAAGCCGCAGGCCCGAGAGCTGAGAAAGATAGCGAGCCCAGCAATATCCTCTGGGGTGCCAACCCGCCCCCTGGGGTTGCCTTTGCCCACTGCATCCCAGTCTGTATTTTCAGTGTCGCCACCGGCCCCAACGCCGGTGCTGAGCATGTAGGTTGGGAAGGGGCCCGGGGCAATGCCATTTACAATAATATTGCGTTTGATCAGGTGAGCCGCGAGCACGCGGGTCAGGTGATGCACGGCAGCCTTTGATGGACCGTAAGAGAAGTTGTCAAAAACTGGCGTCTTAATGCCGTCAATCGAGCCCACGTTAATCACATATGAGGGTGACTCATGCGCCGCACTTTGCTCAAGCAGCGGAAGCAGCTTTTGCGTTAAGAAGAACACGCCTTTCACGTTGGTATCCATTACTTTGTCCCACCCCACTTCCGGGAAGTCCTCCAAGGGGGCTCCCCAGGCCACGCCCGCATTATTGACTAGAATGTCGACGTGGTTTTCTTTCGTGGTTAGCTCGGTAACGAAGCCTTCAATACCCGCCAGCGTTGCCATATCTGCGGGAATTGAAGTGCAGCTGCCACCCCAAGTAGCGGCCAGCCGCTCAGCCGTGGCATTGCAAACATCGGCCTTGCGGGATGTGATATACACCTTGGCGCCATTTGCGAGATAGCCGGCCGCAATCATCTCGCCAATACCTCTGGAACCGCCGGTGACGACGACGACTTTGTCTTGTACTGAAAAAAGGTTTTTCATCGGGCGCTTCCTTGATCGTAATCTTTGGGAACGGTTTAAGGGTTTTGTGCCGGTTCGGCAAGCACGCGTATCATGTCGTCACGGCTAACGCTCCGCTGAATTCGAGCAGCGGCATTTCGTTTGCGGCCGCGTAGCATGTAGCGCAGTACGGTATTTCTAATGCGCCGGTCTTTAAGAAAACCGCCGGGCTTTTCAACCAGATTCACCGTACGCATGATGCCGCGATGCACGTGTAACTGATACTTTGCCGCTGCAACCAGCGCATCGCCAAAGGCCAAACCAAACCATTGTTTGAGCGTCTTCGCTTTATCGAGGCTTCGGCCTTCGCGTATTGCTGCCGCTTTTTTGATGCCGTTTTTATCCTCGCTGAGACTGGCATTGAAAATCGGTCTGATTTCTTCCTCAGTTTTTGCTTTGAATGCCACAGCGCGTTGCCACGGGTCGCGCTCGCTGCCTAACACTTCGCTCAATAAATGAGCGTGTAATGTACCGGTACTGCAGCCACGTCCGTATAGCGGATTGGTGCGCGCTGCGGCGTCACCGACGGCAAAGTAATTGAGCAATCTCGGGCTGTTTTCGCTGGGGATGTAGTCGCGCCATACCGCATGTATCTCGCCGATGCCAAATGGTGCCGTTGTTGGTGTGGCGGCGTCTTCATTGATCCATGGCACGAGGCCCGGAATGTTCATACAAATTTGGTCGAACTTCGCACCGTCTTTAACAGCGTCGCGAAGCTCGCTCTCTTCGTTAGGCAGGCAAACGATGATTGCAAAGTGTCCGTTATCGCCCGGAAAAACCCCGTACTTTAGGTAGCCGAGATCGCCAGCGGAAGGGTTTTCACTGTCTCTCTTTGGCTCAGCGATGCCCTCATTGAGCTTGTAGTGTCGGGTGTAGTACACAATTTCTGCATCGTCTCTTTGTTCGACAATGTCTGCGCCCTTAGCTTGCAGCCATCGATAAAATTTATCTGCGCGACCCGAAGCATTGACGATGATGTCAGCGTTATGGGTGGTCTTGGTATTGTCGTTGTACCGGTCTGTAAGCTCTAATCCTGTGACTTTGAGGGTCGATTCACCGGTGGGTGATTCCTCTGCTTCCACAAGTACATCGGTTACGTAAGTCTGGCTTTGGATACGCAAATTAGGCTCGCGCGACACATAGTGTCGTAGCACGGTCTCGATGGTCGCGCGTCGGCACAGCAGCATCCATAGTTTTTCATCGCCAGGTTCAGGCTGATACTGGTGCGCAAGATGGTCGGGTACCATATCTTCAAAAGTGAGTTTACGGGCACCCGCTTGCAGTAGTTCTTCAAGCAGGTCGGGGTAATTTTTGCCAAGCACACTGCACATTAGACCCAAGAAAGCATGGGGGTGGCGAAACTGTGCTGCTCCTCTGCGCTGCCAGGAAAAAAAAGCATCTTCGGCCTGACCCTCTGGGGGGGGCACGTCGCGTTCAAACAAGGTGACGTCGAAACCTTTGCGTGCCAAAGACAGGCCGGTAAAAAGACCGCAGATCCCTGCTCCTACGACGGCGATGGATTGATTCATGAGAAATCTCTTTTTTGTTATAGCCGCACGGTAGCAAAGCCTGTGCCCGCGTGAAAAGAGGTCCAAGGCTTGTCCAGCACGGTTTGCACGATATCTGCTATAAAAGAGGCCGCAGAAGAAACCACGATGGAAGAGGGGGAAAGATGTTAGAGGCGGTTCAATTGGGCAACAGCGGCCTTCGGGTGTCGCAACTATGCCTTGGCACGATGAACTTTGGGATTCCCGGCCGTGGCCATCAAGGGGATTGGACACTCACTCTCGACGAAGCGAGGCCCATTTTTAAGGCGGCAATTGATCACGGACTCTTCTACTTTGACTGTGCGGACATCTACGGTCTGGGAGCGTCTGAAGAAGTTGTCGGCCCATTGCTAAAAGAATTGTTGCCGCGTGACGAATACGTGCTCGCTACTAAAATAGCTATGCCCATGGGTCGGGGTGCCAACCAAGGCGGCTTGTCCCGCAAGCATGTTCGGGAAGGAATAGATGCCTGCTTGCAGCGAACTGGCCACGACTACATCGATCACTTGGTGATTCACCGCCACCCCCACGGCATACCGGGCTCGGCGCGAACGCCGATTGAAGAAACCTTGGAGGGTCTTCACGACGCCGTAAAAGAAGGGAAAGTTCTGTATCTGGGTGGGTCGTCTATGTTCGCTTGGCAGTTTGCTGAATTACAGCTAACGGCAAAGATGAATAACTGGACTCAGTTCGTGTCGATGCAAAATCACCACAATCTGGTGTATCGAGAAGAAGAACGCGAGATGAACCCTTACTGTGCGAGCACTGGCGTAGCACTCACACCTTGGTCACCCTTGGCGAGAGGGATTTTGGCAGGCTCTTATCAAGGCGGATTTGGAGGAGGCAGCACCAGCCGATCCCAAGGGCAAGACCGTAAACGAACCGAAGGGCTGTATCACGGCGAGCATGTGTTCCCGATTGCAGAGCGTGTGATAGAGGTCGCTGGCAAGTATGAATGTTCGCCAGCTCAGATAGCCGTCGCTTGGCTTATGAGCAAGCCCGAGGTCACTGCGCCCATCGTCGGCGTCTCCAAGGTAAGTCAGTTGGATGATCTGGTGGCTGCAGCGGCTGTCCACTTGGCGGCTGAGGATGTTGTCTATCTCGAAGAGTTATACAGGCCAGTGGACAACTTGCTGTCGATTGGCACCAGCTAACGGTTTGTCAACGCGAACTGGGGAGAAGGTGTTATGCACATCGAAACCATAAACGGCCACTTTGGCGCCACAGTAACCGGGGTTGATCTGAACACCCTCAGCGATGACGCGTGGGGGGTGATAGAAAGAGCTTGGTATGAGTATGCGGTGTTGGTGTTTCCAGGTCAGCATATCCATGAATCTGCCCATATCGCCCTAGGTGAGCGCATTGGCAACCTAGAGCAATTAATGTCTGATCGAAAAGCCGTGCCCATCAGTAATCGTAAAGCCGATGGCAGCTCGGTAGATACCGCCAGCGATCACTTCCAAATACTCAAAGGCAACGAGGGATGGCATACAGACAGCACTTATATGCCGCTATCGGCGCGCGCATCACTGCTAGCCGCTGAAAGAGTGCCAAGCGAAGGAGGCCAGACCGAATGGGCCGACATGCGAGCTGCCTATGATGCGTTGGACGCGGATACCCAAGCACAAATTGCTGACTTAGCAGCGTATCACTCGTTGTTTTATAGCCAGTCGAAAGTTGGCCACAAGCCGCAAGCTGGCGCGTCCTATGGCTTAAGCGATCAAGCGATACCACTACGGCCTTTGGTCAAGGTGCACCCAGTAACGGGTCGGCCAGCACTGTTTATCGGACGGCATGCTCACGGGATTCCCGGGCTAAGCGAATCTGAGTCTGAGACGCTTTTGGATCGTTTGACCGAATTTGCTTGCCAGCCATCTCGGGTATTTGCGCACACATGGGCACCCGGTGATTTAGTGATGTGGGATAACCGCTGCGTGTTGCATCGCGCACGCCCCTACGATTATTCAAAGCCTCGAGTCATGCGCCACGTGCGAGTGGCAGGAGACCCGCTCACAGAAGCAGGGATCAGCAATTAAGCTGGCTCCTGCGATGCGGCTTTGACAGCAGAGTACCAAGACACACAATAAGGTACGCAAAAAGTAAGGAGCACACGAAGCCAGGCGTTAGCCGTCATCTGCCCCTGCAAAATTGAATCACCGTGATTTATTGCGGCCAAGATGCAGCCAACCACCAGTGCGACTTTACAGGCGCGCATATGAATGTCAGCACGAAATATGGATGATGACATCGCGCGCGCCATCGGTGATTTTGTGAATCAGCTAAGTGTTGCCAACGCGAACAAGCCTGCAACCGAACCGACGACGCTCGCCTGTTGGAATGTTCGAGCAGACAGCTGGCCTAGAGTTTCCGCAGGATCCGAGCCGCCGAGAGTTTGACGCAATATGCCGGTTTCGATAAAGGTCGCGTACAAAATAAAACCGAATACTGAGCTAACCAGGGCGATACGGCCGATGCTGTCCAGTGGCAAGGCGATAAGTAAAATGGCTAGCAGCCCCCAATGGAATACCCAACCGCCAAAGCTCATCCAGTGAAACTGACGCTGGGAATTGGTTGCCATGTCGAAGTTGAATCGAAACAGCGACGTGCCCTTGGATTTTACTCGCGGCGCGACGGCTCCGGATAATTTTGCTCCGGTGTAATGTCCCCATTCATGGAACAAGGCGCCAAGAACATAGCCGACAAATATGGCATCCAAAACGCTGACCGCTTGCGCGAACCAAAGCCCGGAGACCAGGTACCAAGTATCTGCTGCCGCCCACAACGATAAAGCAGCAACAGCCAATGCTGTATCTCTGGCTATCAGCGAAAACAGGGAGGGTTCGGGCTTAATCGTTGGCTCACTCACGTGCTTGGCCTCAGGTTGTTGAGTATTAAAGAACGAAGATGTTAGCCCAAGGGCTGCGCGTTGAATACGGCTGAACCTCAGTCCGTTGATTATATCAGTCGTCGGTTAGCTGTAGTTCCACGCGGCCAATCCCACACGAGAAGTCGCCGGCGAAGTGACCAATCCTGAAGGGGGTTTTACCGTAAGCCCCGGTAATGACCTGTTGTCCGGGCATCAGCGCGTGCCCAAAATCTGCCAGACGTTGGGCCAAAATGGCCAAAGAGTCGTAGTGAGGGTCCATGTGGCCGTCGCTGGCAACATGCTCTATTTGCCTCTCGCTGCCGATGCCAATCTCACTAAGCGTTACATGCATATTGGCAAGATCATCTGTGAGTTGCGCATCTTTGACAGGGTCGGCGTAGACGATGCCCCAGTTGGAGAGGTTGTCAGCAATGCGCAGCCCGGCCGCAGAGCCGGGTGGTAGTCGCTTCTGATTGATTTCAAAGCCCGCGGTCATGCCCTCCATGGCTGCTCTGGCGCTCTGCGGTGTGGCACCGTCGCCTTGTTTTTCTCCAACGATAAAACAAAGCTCATTTTCCACGCCTCCGGTGAACAATTGGCTGCGTGGAATCTGTGCACCGCTGCGAAACATTCTATTTTTCAATACGAAACCCGACGGTCGCACGCCTACACCCAGAGCATCTCTAGACTCCCCAGATGTCATGCCAATTTTCCATCCTCCGAGCTCTTCTCCTTCGTTGAGCCATCGATCCAGCAGCTGAAACTGAAGTGCTTGACCTTCGTCAGCATCGATTTGTGCGTGTTCAAATAGCGGTGATGGGTCGCTGTCTGGTTTGTTTTGCAGTTGCCATAGTATGTCGAGCAATGTGGCCATAGAAATATCTTTTTTGTGGGACAGGTTTTGTTGCTGTGTATTGTTGGAAACTCTAGCACGATACATTCCCGCCTTTTGGGCCGCGTAACCGTTGCGTGGTTTGGGGTTAATGGTTTTTCGGCGGGCAATGTTGGGGTATCTTTAGAGCGCTAAATGTTAGGGGAAACATCATGGCCTACGCGTCAGCGGACCGGGCGTATTACGACGCCGACAGTCACATCATGGAATTGCCAAATTTTTTGAAAGCCTATGCAGATCCGGGTCTGCGCGATCAAATTCCTGAGGTCAGTTATTCCGCATCCGTCGTAACTGACGACGAAGTGGATATCATAATGAATCAGGGTGGCCGCCACTCAGACGAGCATATAGCTGCCCAGCTGGCCATGGGTGATGCACTGATCGAAAACTCCAAAGAGATTCAGGCGTTGGGCGCTTTCAATGGACAAGATCGCTCAGCCGCACTGGATTTGCTTGGCTTCAAAAAACAGCTCGTTTTTGCCACCCACTCCGTAGCTTTTCCTTTCCACCCGAGTGGTAAGAAAGATCCTTTGCTGCGCTACGGTGCGACCCGGGCCCATAACCGCCACATGCTCGACTTCTGTTCCGCGGATGATCGACTGATGGGTGTTGGCATTGTGCCGTTAGACGATCCTGCCCGCGCGATTGAAGAGGTGGACTGGGCTATCAAAGCAGGGCTGCAGGCGATTTGGGTTCCTCATCGAGCCCCCATTGACCGTTCGCCCGGGCATGTGGAGTTGGAGGGTTTTTGGGCACGTTTGGCAGAAGCACAGGTGCCCTTTGTTTTGCATGTCGGTGGTGCACCACTACAAGTGTCGAAGAGCTGGGGAAATAACGGTCGCGCTCCGGTTAAAGACTGGCTTGGCGGTGGGGAAAATGTTCGAACAAAAGACGCAGCTGTACTGCATCAAACCCCGGAGATGTTTTTGAGCGTGCTATTGCTCGACGGTGTCTTCGATCGCCATCCGGGCCTGCGCGGTGCGGCGGTTGAGTTAGGCGCAGGTTGGGTGCCAGAAATGTGCCGGCGGCTTGACTGGGTAACGCGTATCTACGGTCGGTCCGATAAGTCGGTTCGTTTCGATCGTCCTCCGTCTCAGCAGTTGATCGACCAAATGGCCTTCACACCTTTTTCCCATGAAGACGTCGCCTACTTAATGAACGACTCGCATCCGGATCTTTATCTTTTCTCCAGCGATTATCCGCATCTCGAGGGTACAAAAGATCCTATTGGTCGTTTTGAACGATTCTTGGATCACTCTGAACCGCAGATTCGCGATGCGTTTTACAGCGAAAATTTCCTTCGCTTATGGCCTAACGCGCGGGTCTAAACGGTGAATGGTCGCAAAGCAGCCGAGGCAGCAGGAGGAAGAACCTTGCTGCTCGCCTCTGCCAGCATTGCGATCATCGGATTGCTGATGACGTTTGTGCTGCGGTGTCCTTGCGAGCGTATCCCGGGAACTTTCTTGTCGGGGGCTGAAGCGGAGGTATTGGTTGCCGATTGGTCATTTGCGAACGAGGTTCGCCTTTGCCAAATCGAAGTTCAGGGAGTGATTCCCTGGTCGGTAAATCTCAATTGTATGGCGGACGCGGAGGGTGATCTTTATCTCAGTTGTGCCCGCTGCGATGGCAAGTATTGGTCGGGTCGAGCACTGGCAAACCCCGAAGCGCGCATTCGTATTGGCAAGCAGGTATACGCGGTACGTTTGGCGCGAGTCATCACTGTGCCTGGGCTAGAGCTTGCTTGGCAGGCACGAGCTGCTAAGACGGGTATGGGCGTAGACCGTCCCCGTCCCAATCATTGGTGGTCGTTTGCTGCGGTCAGTCGATACCCTGACTAGCTGGGCTCGTGGAACATCGCCGTTCTGCCGCCATCGACGACCAGATCGTGACAGGTAACAAATCGACCCGCGTCACTGGCAAGGTATAGGGCTGCTTCGGCTATATCGTCGGCGACCCCGGTTTTCAATAAAGGCACTGACCTAGCCAAACTTTGCTGCAGCTTGCCCATCTTTCGCTCATTTTCCTCGTCGCTGAGAGTATTTGCTCGAGCAGAGCCGCCCCAGAAAATTGGCGTGGCAATGGCTCCCGGCGAGATGGAATTGACCCGAATGTTATGCTCACCTAATTCAATCCCCGACATACGCGTGTAGTGGGTGAGGGCGGCTTTCAGAGCCGAGTAGAGCAAATCTCCCTGGCGATAGCGCAGTCCCGCAATGCTTGAGTTATTGATAATGCACCCTCCGCCGTTAGCCTTCATCGGTGCAACCGCATACTTGGTGCCTAACATCGCGCTTGAGAGCAGTAACTTAACGCCATAATCGATGTGCTCTTGGGTCAATTGGTCTAATGGAGCACCAACCGGGCCGCCGGCGTTGTTGAACAAAATATCGAGCTGTCCCTGAGTTTGCACTGTGTGCTCCACAGACTTTCGAATGGCCTCTTCTTGAGTGATGTCAGCTTCGAAGTAGGTAGCCTGATCGCCCAGTTCGCTGGCGAGATTGTTGCCTTTTTCTACCGAACGGCCGGTAATGACAACACGTGCGCCTTCGTTAATGAACAATTGTGCTGTGGCCGCTCCGATTCCACTGGTGCCACCCGTAATTAGCGCTACTTTGCCTTTTAGTCGATCAGACATGTTCCTCTCCAGTTCATCTAATGCCACATTGCAGCAGCAGAATACCTAAAGAAACCCGTGTCACAAGTTCAACCGCACTGCGCGAATCGAACCTTGCGCTTGGAATCTCCTCTGGGCACCCTATTGAGAGGGGAAAGTTAACTTTTACACCGAACGGTACGAGGAGGGGTATGAGCGACGAGTTAGCGACAGAAAAGCTAGCGGTCAGTTTGTGGACTAAAACGGCCTATGGGTTTGGCGCTGCCGCATACGGTATTAAGAACAACGGTTTCGATTACTTCTTTCTCATTTTTTACAGCCAAGTCATGGGAGTGAGCGCTTACCTCGTCAGCCTTGCGCTGTTAATTGCGTTAACTTTCGATGCGGTAAGCGATCCGCTGATTGGTTACGTGTCAGACAACACGCGCTCGCGTTGGGGTCGACGGCACCCGTATATGTATGCGGCGGCACTGCCCGTTGCGATCGGTTATTTCTTTGTCTGGAACCCGCCCAGTAGTCTGACCGGTGACGAACTGTTTCCCTTCATTGTTGGCATCTCTATCGTTGTGCGCACGCTTATCACGCTATATGAAATCCCTAGTTCGGCTTTGGTGGCTGAAATCACCGATGATTACGACGAGCGCACCAATATGCTCACATTCCGTAGTTTTTTCGGTTGGACCGGCGGTACGCTCATGGCCACTGCGACGACTATCCTGTTGTTGGTACCCACAGCAGAAATCAGCAATGGCATGTTTAACGTCACTGGCTTCAACCAAATGGGATTGCTGGGCGCGATTCTGATGTTTTTGGTCATCATAGGTTCCGCGCTGGGCACTCACAGTTTCATTCCTAATCTGAAAGAACCGCCACCGAGGCGAAGTCTCTCCATTAAGACGATTTATTTGGAGATTTTCGAAACCCTCGCGACAAAATCGTTCCTCGCGTTATTTCTTGCAGCAATGTGCGGGGCTATCGGCTCCGGTGTGGCCGCGACGCTCAGTTACTACGTATATACCTTCATCTTTGAATTTTCGTCCCAACAAATCGGCTACATATCCGTGAGCGTCGTTTTGTCTGCGGTCATAGCCTTTGTCGCGGCACCGTGGATCGGACGCACCTTAGGTAAAAAACGAGGCGCTATTGTCGTCGGCCTCTTTGCATTCACGATCGTGCCAGCGCCGGTTATTTTATGGCTGCTGGATTTGATGCCAGAAAACGGCAGCCCGGAGCTGTTCCCACTGTATTTGTGCATCATCATTGTGGATGTATCGTTGATCATTACCTATCAAGTGATGAGTGGGTCCATGATTGCTGATTTGGTGGAAGAGGCCGAACTGCGAACCGAGCGGCGCAGTGAGGGAATTTTCTTCGCCTCTGTGACCTTTGTTCGCAAGATTACCCAAGGTTTGGGTGCTGCGTTTGCCGGCATTATTTTAACCGTGAGCGAGTTTCCAGCCGGCGCTGTCCCGGGAGAGGTGCCTAACCAAGTGTTACGCGATTTTGCCCTAGTCTATGCACCGACTTTGCTCACGGTCTGGATGCTGATGATTTTCTGTCTTTCCATGTATACCGTGGATCGAGCGCAACACGAAGAGAACTTAAAAGCACTAGGTAGGGCTTGAAACGTATTGGCAGATAGGAACGCAAAGACCGCCCTCTATGCCAAAGTATTGGCCGGATAAGAGAGAGGAGCTAAAATGAAGACAGCAAACACGTTAGGCATTGTCGTAGCGCTGTGTGTGACACTCACAGCTGGAGCTGCGGTGGCCCTCGATCAGGGCAGTCGCGTCGAAAATTTCCGTTTGATGGATCATCACGGAGCATCGCATGAACTGCACTACTTTGCCGACTCGCCAGCCATTGTGTTGATGACCCACAATACCCAGTGCAGCACTATGCCAGAGCAGCTTCAGGGTCTGAGTGCGCTGCACACACAGTTTGCGCCTCAAGGAACGCAAGTCATGCTGATCAACTCAGATCTGCGAGATGATCGAGCTGCCGTCGCCGAGAGCGTTGGCGAGTTCGATCTGCCAATCCTTTTGGACTCCACGCAAATCATTGGTGAAGGCCTGATGGCCAAAACCGCCGGTGAAGTCCTCGTAGTAGACCCCAGCAGTTGGGCGCTGGCGTATCGCGGTGGTATTGCGGGAGCAAGTCAGGCGGTTACCCAACTGATTGCTGGCGAAGAGGTAACCGTGGAGTCTGAAGACTTCAGTAGTGCAGACTGCACCGTAGACTTTCCTGAGCTAGCTCGGCGTGCAGAGCACAAAAACATTTCCTATGCTCAAAGCATTGCGCCCATGCTCAACGAAAATTGTGTCAGCTGTCACCGCGAAGGCGGCATTGGACCCTGGGCCATGACCGACTACAACATGGTTCGAGGTTTTAGCCTGATGATCCGCGAGGTTGTGCGCACTCAGCGTATGCCACCGTGGCACGCCGACCCACATGTGGGTGAGTTTGCCAATGACCGATCACTGAGCGACGAGCAGGTGAGAACGTTAGTGCATTGGGTTGAGGCCGGTGCACCACGTGGCGACGGGCCTGATTTGCTGGCACAAAACTCCCAAAGCTGGCCGGTTTGGGCCATGGGTGAACCCGACGTTATTATCGATATTCCCCCCGAAGATGTACCCGCAAGCGGTGTGGTTGATTACAAGTACAAGATGGTCACCAATCCACTGGATAGAGATGTTTGGGTTAAAGCAGCGGAGATTATTCCGGGCAATCGCAGTGTGCTGCATCACGTCATTACCAGTTTTGGCGAACTGGAAACCCAGGGGCGCAGAGCAGGTAGACTAAAGCGGGGTACCGGTGGCGGTCTGGGTGGATATGTGCCTGGGGCTGAAGGAAAACCTTTCCCCGCAGACACAGGAATTTTGCTGCCAGCGGGCGCAACCATAGAGTTCCAAATGCACTACACGCCAGCGGGTCTAGCCACCACGGATGCCTCGCGTATGGGGCTGTATTTGTATGAGGAAGCGCCCAAACACAAGCTAGACAGCATGATCTTGCTAAACCCGCGTATATTGATTCCTGCTGGGGCAGCCAATCACTCTGAGGTAATGGCACGAACTTTTGATCAAGACGTGTTGGTATACAGCTTGCTGCCCCATGCCCACTACCGAGGTAAGGCATCAGAATTTGTCGCCCATTTTCCCGATGGCACAAAAGAAACGCTGCTGTCAGTGCCTCGATATGATTTTAACTGGCAAACCAACTATGACTTAGAAGAGCCGCGCTTTTTGCCAGCAGGCACCAAGATGGTTCATCGTACTTGGTGGGACAATTCCTCGCGCAATCGGGCTAATCCAGATGCGACGCGTGATGTTCCATGGGGCCAGCAGTCTTGGGATGAAATGCTCTTTGGTTCGGTGCGCTACCGCGTGGTGGACGCAGGTGCAGGCCAAGTCATGTCAGGTGGGCAAGACTAAGCTTCCGTTTCTGAATAAAAACCCGGCAATCGGCCGGGTTTCTTGTGTTTTGGCGTAAAGATTACTCGGGCAAAACACCCAGGTTTAACAGTGCCGCAAAGGGGTCTTGGTCCGCATCTTTATGCCACTGGTACTCGGTGTAGTTCATAACCATCTCGGCCAGCTCTGCCCCCCAGATGCGTTCAATAACAGACAGTGCCATATCAGTGCCGGCGGAAACCCCTGATGAAGTAACGTACTTGCCGGCATCCACCCAACGGGCTGATTCTTGCCAGTCCACCGCCTCACCCTGACTGCGCGCCAGTTCAAAAAACATTTTGTTTGAAGTGGCAGGTAAGTTGTCGAGTAACCCCGCTTTAGCCAACAAGGCAGAGCCAGTGCACACGCTCATCGTCACTTGGCTTAGCGGGCATCGTTGCTGCAAGAAATTTAGCATTGCATCATTTTGCAGCTCGGGAATGGTACCAATGCCGCCCGGGATCAAAATCAGATCCAAGTCTGGAGCGTTAGTAAAGTCATAGTCGGCGACAGTTTTCGGGCCAACAGATGAACGTACTGGTCCCATCTGTTCAGCGATCGTGACCAACTCAATTTTGTCACCTAGAGCACCAAACATCTCCAAAGGGCCGTAAGCATCCAACAGTTCAAAGTCGTTATAAAAGAGGGTTCCCAGTCGCATGACTAAGCTCCTATATTGGTTGTCTTGCTCGTTTCGCTAGCCTGCATTGGCTGAGGCTTCCCACGATTGAGTTTCTCGCTGTATCAGGTCCGCGGCCTCTTCAAGAGCAGCCGTGCGCTCTTTCCAGCTGACACCGCCGGTGCCTAAACGGAATGTGTCCACTCCAGCGTCACGAAAGGCACGCAGGCGTTCGCGAATCATATCTTCGGTACCGATAAGGTTGGTAAGCAGCACCATTTCATCTGGCACACGCGCGACAGCTTGGTCACGCTTGCCATCAATCCACAGGCTCTGCACGGCTTTGGCATCGTCCTCGTAGCCTGCGCGGCAATAGGCGTCATTATAAAAGTTTGTTTTCGCCGAACCCATGCCTCCCAAGGTAAATGCCATCGCCGGTTTGCGTTCTGCAATGAGTCGATCCACGTCATCGCTCATCTCAAAATAACCGCCGGTTTGAATATCAATGTCTGCCAGCGAACGACCTGCATTAGCTGCTCCAAGGCGTAAATCGTCCAAAAAAACATGGCCTTGCTCGGGTAGAAAACAGGTGCCCAACCAACCGTCGGCGAGTTCCCCGGTCATTTGCAGGGATTTGGGCCCCAGAGTCGCGAGGTAGATTGGCAGATCAGGGCGCGGGGGCTGAGAAAGCCGAATCGGTTTACCTTCGCCACCGGGACGCGGCAATACATAGTGTTCGCCCTCGTAATGCAGTTTTTCGCCGTTGAGCGCCATGCGCAATATGGCCATGCACTCGCGAAGACGCGACAGTGGCTTAGCAAACGACGCGCCGTGCAAACCCTCAACCACTTGAGGTCCGCTGACACCGAGGCCCATGTTGAATCGTCCCTTAGAAACGGTGTCTAGGCTCTGCGCAGTCATCGCCATCATCGATGGCACGCGAGAGCTGATTTGCATAATGCCTGTGCCAAGTCGAATGTTTTCGGTCTTAGCTGCAAGGTAGGCGAGGGGTACGATGGCATCCATTCCCCAGGCTTCAGCGGACCAGGCTTCGTTTACCCCCATACGGTCGGCGGCCATGGTGTAATCAACCAAGCTATCCCACTCTTCACCATTGTAGTAAGCCGAGCCGATAGAAATGGATATGCGCATGTCGTTGCTCCCGTGAAGCTGCGGTTTATTCGAAGCAGCAAGTTCGTATGCTACAGACTCTTTGTCAAGGATGCGTACAAGCCATAGAATCAACCAGCTGAAGAAATTGACTAAATAAAAATGGATGGGGAGGGTTCATGCCAACGCTAAAAACCGGTGGTCGATTAAAGAGCGCAGTTTGCGCAGGAGAAATAATGGTGGTTACTGCGTCCGCAGATGACGTGGAGCTAACTTGTGGTGGAGTTGCCATGTTGGAAGCCGGTGCCGAAGCACCTGCCACAGCTGAAGTGCATCCTGACCATGCGGTCGGGATTGCCATGGGCAAGCGATACATTACTGAGGATGAATCTCTTGAGGTGTTATGCGTCAAGGCTGGTGACGGCAGTTTGGCGGCCAACGGACAATTGCTACTGCAAAAGGACACCAAACAACTTCCCAAGACAGACTAGGCGGCACAGATGAATGTAATGATGCTGCTGGAAATGGCGAGCGGCGCCTTTCCTGACCGCCCCGCCTTTACCGATGGTGAGCGCGGACTCAGCTACACCTATAGCGAGCTGTTTGAAGCAGCGCGGCTTCGCGCGGGTTCCATTCAAGCTCAGGGTGCGAGCCGCATGGCGAAGCTAGATGTCAGCAATTTAGGCACGCCGCTGGGTCTTTTCGCCAGCGCTTGGGCCGGTGTGCCCTATGTGCCGTTGAACTATCGTTTGACCAATGACGAGATCGAAGCGCTGCTCAAACGAGTGACCCCCGCTTACTTGGTGACATCGAGTGATCGGGTTGATGCCTTTGGCGCCCTGCAAGATGTGTATGCCGAGGCTACCGATAGTTTTCTTGATTCGGCCCAAAACTACACGGCCATAGAAGGTGAGTGGGGGATGGATCCCGACGAAATAGCCGTACTGCTCTTTACCAGTGGCACGACTGGGGAGCCCAAGGCTGCAGTGCTGCGGCACAAGCATCTAGTGAGCTACATTTTAAGCTCGGTAGAATTTGCCAGTGCGCCGGAAGAGGACGCTTCCCTCGTTTGCGTGCCGCCCTATCATATAGCGGGTATCGCGGCGATTATGAGCTCGGTTTACTCCGGCAGACATGTGATTCAGTTGCCGAACT
>CAJWZG010000028.1 GCA_913049565.1 uncultured Gammaproteobacteria bacterium | reverse complement strand
GTCAGGCGCGATACATCGATAACCCGCATCCACTAATACCGGAATGATGTCGCGGTACAAAAACGACCATGTAGGCATGCCATGCAGCAGCAGCATCACCGGCCCGTCCTTGGGGCCCTCGTCCAGATAGTGCATCCGCAGGTCTTGCCAATGATGGTAATTCGGCGCAAACGAAAAACCGCGCAGGTTGGCAAAGTGTTCGTCGGCTGTTCTTACGAACTCAGTCATATAATCATCTCCTTGATGTTTTTATTCTTGTAAGGGCTCAGCGGGCAGATCGCGAATCGCCTTTTTATTTCTGAACAGCACCAAAGGCAAAAAGATCAGCGGCAGCAGCTTGTCGTAGTGCATCGGGGTGAAACGCTGCGCCAAATCGATCAGCTTGGCATCCATACCAATAAAAATTCGGCTGCGGCGCTTGCGCACACCATTCAAAATCACCTCTGCGGCACGGCTAGCGTGCATGCCATTCTCGCGAAAGGCTTGCCCCTGCTCCTCGTGGGTCGCATCAGCTCGCCCAAGTAGATTCGGTTGCTCGCTACCGTCTTTTGACGGATTGACCTTAGCCGCTGTCAAAATATTGGTGCCAATATGCCCAGGATGTACGCAATGAACTTGCACAGACGTGCCTTTCATTTCTTTCACTAGGCTCTCAGTAAAACCGCGCACGGCAAATTTCGTCGCGTGGTAAACGCTCTGGCGGGGCACAGCGATCATGCCGAAAATCGAAGATGTATTGACCACGGCAGCTTCAGGCCGGTTTTTCAAATGAGGCAGGAAAGCACGGGTCATGTTGATCACACCGTGTAAGTTCACGTCCATTACCTTGTCCCAGTCTGGCTCGGGCATGTTGGCAAAATCGGAATCGATGGTAATACCGGCGTTGTTAAAAACCAGATCAACTTTGCCGTGTTGTTCTATTACTTTCTCTGGCAAGGCTTTAATTGCAGCCTCGTCACCAACATCGAGCAGATGGCTAGAGACAGCGACATTGTAGTTTTTCAACATGCTGGCCGTACCTGCCAGCGTCTCTTCGTTCACGTCACAAATAACTACATTGCATCCGGATTTCGCCAGCAGCACGGCCAAATAGCGGCCCATGCCCGACCCTGCACCAGTGATGACGGCGACCTTAGACATAAAATCTCGCATATCCCTTCCTCCTGATTGAAACTAACTTTGCCGACTCACAGGCTTTGATAAACCTCTTGCACTAGGGAGTAGGATCGCGTGTCGCCCATAAGCCCGGGGAACATTTTATTCATCACAAAAGAAGCGCTGAGGCGGGCATCCTGATCGATGAGAATACTGGAGCCTCCCCAGCCTCCCCAAAAACAGGCATTTTTATTTGGCGAAAGAGGAATGACTTCGGAGTTCAATCCGAATCCCAAGCCGAAAGAAAGCGGTACGCCTAAGACCATATCCTGCCCAGAAATGCGCGCCTGCATGATGGATTCTGCTGTCTCTTGCGAGAGCAGATCAACGCCAAAAGCCGAACCCTTACACGCCAAAGGTGCCTGCAGTTTTGCAACAGCCCGAGCGTTTCCATGGCCGTTTGCGGCAGGAATTTCAGCTCGACGCCATTCATCCGTCCAAGATTCTTGCGCAGGCGCAAACGGGCTCTTAAACGTGCGTGCAGCAATTGAATCTTCCTCGTCTCCAGCTGGAGCGCCGCCATCACCGTCGGGTATCAAGAGCCCGATACGAGAGAACTCGCTATCGGGAACGCCGATAAAGAAATCCGCGTCCAAAGGCTGCGCTATTTCCTCTTGAAAGTAGGTGCCCAGCGTTTTTCCCGTAATTCTGCGCACCACTTCTCCAATCAAATAACCCTGGGTTAACGCATGATAACCAGAGGCAGACCCTGGCTCCCACCAAGGAGCTTGAGCGGCCAACGCCGTAACCATGGCATCCCAGTCATACATTTGCGCCGGCGACATCGGCTCATCCATTCCTGATAACCCTGCGGCGTGATTCATGAAGTGCCAGACTTTCACCTCACCCTTGCCGTTCTGCGCGAATTCAGGCCAGTAGTCGGCGACATTCCGATCAAAGTCTAATTGTCCCCGATCAGCTAACAGCAGGGCGCACAAAAACGACATGGTTTTCGTCGTACTGTAGACGTTCACGATGGAATCCCGTTGCCATGGCTGGGCGCGTGCCTCATCTAAGTGCCCGCCCCAAAGATCTATAACCATTTCGCCATCGATGGTTAGCGCGAAAGACGCGCCGACATCGTCGCCACGGTCAATACTGTCGGACAGCAGATCGCGCACGCGAGCAAATTTTTCGTCACATATACCCTGTATCTCAGCCACCATTTTCTCTTTTCCTTCCTTCCAATTGCGTCGCTGATGCTATCGCAGAGAGAACGCCCAGTCATATTCCGAAGCATTCAGCAGGTACTTAACCTTAGTGCTCGGTGACCAAGAATCGTCGCCACCGACTCCCATATGAAAGCCATCGATGCACAGATGCAAATTTGAATCCGGCATTAACTGATGATAGTGGCTTGCAGCTGCCAGTTGCGGGTAGCCATAACGACTCACGCCAAAATGAAAACGCCCACCGATTGTTGCGGCCCCAATTTGTAGCAGCGTTACGTCACAGCGCAAACCGTTCTCGCTCGGAAAAATATAGTCCGTGTGCATATCCGCAACAGGACACCGCCATTCACCAACATCCGCGCTCTCAAGACGGTCAGGATAATTTTCGTGCGGACCGCGACCGAACCAGCAGACTTCTTCGGCAAGATTGAGCTGGGTTTGCGCGCCGATTCTAGGTAACGGCGGTAGATCAGCTGCAATGCTGACATGAATGCGTACTGCCATTTCTCCGTCTACATAGAATTGGTGTATCCACCGGGTTTTTATCAGTAGCAACGAGTCGCAATAGTGCCCATGTACAACCGTCACCGAACCGGCCTCGGCATTCACCTTAATATCCAGACAAGTAGTTTGCATATCTTGCAGGCCTGACGCCTGCCATCTAGCAGCCCAAGAGCGAGGATCCAGTCGTCCTGCTTCACTGAAACCGATATCGTTGTCCAATGGGGCACGCAAAAAATTATCCCTCAAGGGTGCCTTGAGCAGCTGATCACCGTCTTTTATCCAGCTTGTAACCAGCCCGCTGGATCGATCTATCATCCACAGAGTCTCGCCGGCGTCAGCCCGAATACCCTCTGCATCCTCGATTAGCGTTGCTGGAACTTTCGACTCTGGGGCAGCAGGCACTTGCCCTGCCAGATTAAACTGCCACCTGGCCACTTCATGATTGGCATCAGACCAGTCGGTCGCCCCAACTTGATTGATCCAAACATTTAACCAACTCCGCCCGCTGCCAAGCGCTTCCTTAGAGAGCAAGGGAAAACTCTGATTCCCACCGGGTGCTAAACCAAGGGCACAATCTCCGCTAGTCAGAAGGCCTTCTGCGCTCACATGCTGCCAATACAGATGCTCATTATCCGTCGCACGGAAACTGTATTCGCTGGTGATGACAACGCTAACGCCGCCGCGCTGTTTCAAGCGCGCCACAAAGGGCTGCTGGCAGCGTTTGGCCTCGAATAATGTTGGATGGGGCGTACGGTCGGGAAACACCAGACCATTGATACAAAACTGGCGGTCATTGGGCTCATCACCAAAATCACCACCATAGGCCCAAACGATACGCCCGTCGTTCAGGGTTTTATTCAGGCCCTGGTCAACCCAATCCCAGATAAAACCACCTTGCAGCCTGGGATACTGACGAAAAGCAGCCCAGTAATCGGCAAAGTTACCTAAACTGTTTCCCATCGCGTGCGCGTACTCGCAGAGAATCAACGGCCTGTTTTCATCGCCTAAACCTGACCATTTGATAAGTCCGGGTTTGGGATCAAGTCCTGGACCTTGCGGTATATCTCTATCCGTACGCGCATACATAGGGCAAATAATATCGGTCGCAGCCGTTGCGGAGCCCCCGCCTTCGTACTGCACCGGTCTTGAGGGGTCTACCCGCTTTGTCCATTGGTACATCGCATCATGGGCCGCACCATATCCCGACTCGTTGCCCAGCGACCAAATGATGATACTCGGGTGGTTAAAGTCACGGGCGACCATGCGCATCATGCGCTGCTGAAACGCTGCGGCCCATTCGGAATTATCGGCCAGCGCACCCATAGGCGTCATGCCATGGGTTTCAATATTTGCCTCATCGACCACATATAAACCCAGCCGGTCACATAGCTGATAAAAGCCGGGTTGGTGCGGGTAGTGCGAGCAGCGCACAGCGTTGAAGTTGTTTTGCTTCATAAGCATCAAGTCACGCGCGACGTCCGAAAGCGACTCGCAATGCCCAGTGGCAGGGTCATGTTCATGCTTATTAACCCCGCGAATCAGCAAAGGTTCTCCGTTCAGACATAACTGCCCAGCAAGAGTTTCTACCGAACGAAAACCGACATCATAAGCCTCGACCTCAATTAGGTGTCCTTGAGCACTCCGCAGTGAAACGGTCAAACGATAAAGATTTGGACACTCGGCGCTCCATGCACTCGCCGCAGTGATGGTCGCCGACAGTTCGCAGCGATTCGCATAACCACCCTTTTCGTCGATCTGCCGGGTACCGACGGGCGCCGAGATTTCGCTAATCAACGATTGAGACAAGTCGTGCGGCGAATACAGCGCCAAAGCAATCTGGCAATCATCCGCCCCCGCGGTTTCAACCGCGAGACTCAGCAATCCATCTTGGTAGCGCTCATCCAAGCACGCGGTGACGCGCACGTCTGTGATCTGCACTCTGGGTTTTTTCAGCAGGGAGACTGAGCGAAAAATACCGCTGAAATTCCACATATCCTGATCTTCAAGATAGCTACCGTCACTAAAGCGGCACACAACTGCTTTCACCGTATTTTCGCCAATCCACAAACAATCCGTGAGATCAAATTCCGCAGGAAGCCTGCTGTCTTGGGAATAACCCACCCAAACGTCGTTGCACCAAAGATGCATAGCACTGTCAACACCGTCGAAAATGATGCGCACCTGCTCGTCGGCTAGCCATTGCTCGGTTAACGCGAACGTACACAAGTAGCATCCCGTTGGGTTTTGCTCAGGCACCCGTGGCGGATCACAGGGAAATGGGTACCTAACGTTGGTATATATCGGCTGATCGTAGCCCTGCAGTTGCCAGTGACCGGGCACGGTAATTGTCGCCGGAGAACTAGCGGTGGCAGGCCAATGCTCTGGAACGTCTTCGGGCCGTGCAAAAAGCTCGAACTGCCATTGTCCGTCCAACGAGACGCTCGACTCGCTCTGCTCATCGCTACGCGCTGCTTTTTCGTCACGCCAACTGGACAATGGCGTATGGGCTGGCATTCTCTGTAGCGAGGTTATCTCTGGGGTCTGCCAGGCCCGTTGCGTTTTAAAATCCATGGCCGAACCTTATGCTTTGGCGGGTAATCGCGGTGGCAGCCCTCGCTCAACGCACGCTACGCATCGTGCTAAGCGTTCCAGAAATTGCGCCTCCAACTGTGCGATCATAACCAAAAAGAGCTTCTTAGATGCAGAACCGTGCCGTTTACCCCAGCCTCGCAGGCCAAGGCGTGTTTATCACCGGCGGGGCAACCGGCATTGGCGCGGCATTGGTCAGCGCCTTTGTTGCCCAAGGCACAGCCGTCACCTTTGCGGATTTGCAGCAAGATGCAGGTCAAGCCCTAGTCGCAGACCTAGGCGGCAATGTCCAATTTGAATGCGTCGATGTCACCAACACTCAGGCACTGCAAAAGACGATTGTAAAAGCCAATACTACCTGCCCAATCCAAGTACTGGTCAATAATGCGGCTAACGACATGCGGCACGCAGCCGCTGACACCACACCCGAACAATGGCGAGACTGTATAGCCATAAATTTGGATGCGGCTTTTTTCGCCTCGCAAGCGGCAGCGCCAATCATGGCGATGCATGGAGGCGGCTCGATTATAAACTTCAGTTCAATTAATGCCCTACTAGGCCCCGGTAACATGCCCGGCTATGTGAGCGCTAAAGCGGGACTGATTGGCATGACCAAGGCTCTAGCGAAAGATTATGGCGCAGACTTTGTGCGGGTAAATGCCATATCACCCGGTTGGGTCGTTACCGAGCGGCAACTTGCCACATGGCTTACCCCAGAGGAAGAAGAGCAATGGATGCGCCAAGTAGCCCTCCCAAGGCGCTTGATGCCGGAGGAGGTGGCGAACCTCGCACTGTTTCTTGCGGCAAACGACAGCGCCATGATAACGGGTCAAAACTTCACCATAGATGGCGGTCGAACCTGATTGGATGAATTGGCCTTACTTGCCGTTTTTTTTGGGTCGCCGTTCTTCCTGGTCTCCCTGCTTGGTCATCTTTAGCGACCAGTCGCTTTGTCCTACCAGTCGCCTCTGAAGATACGCTGGGATTCGCCGCGATTTTCGAAATACAGCAGCACCGATGCAACACAGAGCCCACCCAGCACCAGCCAGTCGACCCAAAATTCCAGAGAGAACGGTAAGCGGATAACGCCAACAATCAGTAGGCAGTTAACAAACACCTGCAGTGGCGCTATGGATGACAACGGCCTTTTGTTGCGCAGATGGCGAAATATAAAAAATGCCAAGGTAAGAAACAGCGCGGAGCGAATGACGACCAGCCGGCCGGCCTCGTTGCCGCTCAACTCACCAAGCAAAGTACCGGGCAAATAGACGTCATACCCCGCTATAGATAGAACGCTCACCACAACAAACCCAATCATGCATAACGCCAGTAACGTTTTTCTTATCGTCATTGCCGAAAGCTCTTCTCACTTGCGCAGAACATAGCGATTTTGCCGAGTGCTGCAAAGATCAGACCCCGCAGTTTTTTGTAACCAATTGCTACGCGCAGGCATACGCGAAATTACGCAAGGATCTCAATGTCTCCTGATAAGGTTCCGGAGCGATATCGGGAAAACTCAAATCACCAGCATGGTTAGTCGCGGGAATCAGTCGCGCGGTCGCCGCATTGCCTGCAGCGAGCAGGCGACGAAAAAACGCCAAGCCTTCATCTCTCAGTGGATCAAGCTCATTCACCGAAATCACATGCGGCGGCAATCCGCCCAGATCCTCTAAAGAGGCATAGTAGGGCCACGCAAGAGGATTGCTGGCATGACTCAGCCCAGGGTCATACACCTTCACCAATGCAGCCATCATCGAACAATCCAAGGTGTAGCCGTCATTTTCCTGAAGCGACAACAACTGGGCCGGGGGCGCTGCATAGGCACCACTGATGTAAGGGCACATCGCGTAAACCCCTTGAATGCTGTTGACGCGTCCCTCTTTCTTGGCCTTAAGGGTTGTCGCTAACGCAAGATTCCCGCCGCCAGACTCGCCCGACATGACGATTGCCGAAATGCCTAACTGTTGCCGGTGGTCGTCTGTCCACCGCAAGGCAATGTCGCAATCATTCAGCCCTGCCGGAAACGGATGATTTCCTAACCTCCCACCGCCGTTACGAAACTCTACTCCGACAACCACCAGCCCACTTTGCGCTAAGGCATTACGCCACCGAACAAACCCTGGATCTTCGGCGGTCATCAAAACCATGCCGCCTCCATGAGTATGGAAGATGCAGGGTAGTGGTTTGTTTTGCGTTAATGGCTGATGGATATGCAGTTTGATGTCGTTGCCGTCGACACCCTTGATGACCTCGGTAGTGCGACGAATATCGCTGAAATCGGGCATCGCTGCAGCTTCCATCTGATGCGTCATCGCCGACGCAATTTCGAGCTGCGCGCAATATTCCAGAGACTGCTCATAAGTTGCACTTGGCTCTATAGGCGCCACTGCGTCGCCTAGATCTCCTGCGGCCGCCAATACGGCAGCAACTCGAGGATCCATGCGAGGATCGGTGACGAGCGTCATAGTGGGGTCGCCTAACCGACCCGGTAGATGCTTCTGCAAAATTTCCCCCTGCGAAAAGCCTTAATCATGCCGAATATTTGAGCTGAAACACAAACGGCCCGCGTAGGTGGCAAACCGATAGTTTTATGCTATCAAGATGCGTGAAATCGAATGGGCTTATAGAGATGAAAAACCCACTCACTGCTCAGGAGCACGCCGAGACCATGAGCGATTACGTGAACAACGGCATCACCAAGGCTCAATGCCTTGGCAATCGAGGGCCCTTGAACCTTGGGTCTAATGGCAAACTCACCAACGACATCCTCGAAGCATTCGATCGAACTGGGTTTTACGTTTTCGAGAATGTTATCGACACCGCCGAAGTCTCGCTCCTTCGCCAAGACATGGACTGGTTGCTAGATCGCGCTCCGACAGACAACGGTGCAGCTACCGATCACAAAGGCCGCCCCGCCTACGGACAAGAGTTCGCGCGTCCGGTGTATTCCATGATTCAGCCGCTCGCAGACCCATGGGGCGGCACCAAGGCTCTGAACGGGCGGCATCCGACCCAGATGGACCAACCCGTTGCCGCTGACAAACCACCGCACAAGGTTGTTTTTATTATGACAGGCATGTGCCAAACCATGCCTAGCGGCTTGCGCTTATACGGACACCCGAACCTTTTAGCGGTTGCCGCGTCCATCAACGGAGACGACTTTGTTCCCTACAACGACGCGATTTTTATTAAACAACCCGGTCGAGGCGGATCCGTCTCTTGGCACCAAGACGGTGTAACGCATTGGGATAGTCCCGAGTGGGATTCAGGTATTCACGGCTTTAACTTTCAGGTGCAACTTTACGATACAACCGCGCGAAGCTGCCTGTGGGTCGTGCCCGGCACGCATAAAGAGGGGAAAATCGATATCAAAGCTAGGGTCACGGCGAATCAAGGCTCTGAAAGACTAACCGATGCTGTGCCTTTGTTTTGCAAAGCTGGTGATGTCACGATAGTCAATCGTCAAGCACTACACGGCTCTTTCGCCAACACCTCAGAAGATCTGCGAATCTCACTGACCTTTGGTTTTCACCGGCACAGTTCGGTATTAGGCGCGGCTGGCGCGCTGAGTGAATCCGAGGCCGTCGTATACGACGAGGCAAGAATTGCTAGGCGCTCTGAAGTTGTAGGTTTGGCAATCGATGCGCGGGCGCAGTTTTATCCAGATGAAGCACGATTTCAGTATCAGCCATTGGTCGGTCAAGAAGAGGCGCTACGTTTTAACGACGCTAATTGGCAGCGTGTCATCAAAGATTACAATCTGAACGATCTGTCTATCTAGTGCGCAAAAAAAACCGCCCCGACGCGAGTCAAGGGCGGCTTATTCGATCAAACTTCTGATCGACCTTTTTTTGCGGCAGTTTGCCAGCTACTCTAGTCGTTAGCCTTTAGCTATGTTAATGATCTTCTGCTGAGTGAACTCTTTCAGCCCTTCTTGACCAAGTTCATTACCCAAGCCAGACATCTTGGCACCACCGAAGGGAATCGTTGGGTCCAGCTCCGCGTGCTTGTTGATCCAAACCGTGCCGGAATCCATTTGCTCAGCCAGCGCATAGGCCCGCTCTGGGCTTGCAGACCAAACTGATCCCCCTAGCCCCCAAGCTGACGCATTAGCTCGCTCGACCGCCTCACTTTCATTGGCAAAGCTCATCACCGGCAACACCGGGCCAAACTGCTCTTCGTCTACTAACCGCGAGCCTTCTTTGATGTCGCGGACAATGGTGGGTCGGATGAAGTAACCGGGTTGATCGGGGAATTCACCGCCTGCGATCACATTGCCATCTTGCTTCGCTTCCTCGATTAGCGCCTTGACCTTGTCATACTGCATTTTGTTGTTGAGCGGCCCAAGCTTCGTTCCCTGCTCTAGTCCGTCACCAATGATGGTGTCGTTGGCGATCGTAGCCAGTTCTTCACAGACTTCATCGTAAATGTTCTCGTGAACGTATAGACGCTTCATCGCGATACAAACTTGCCCGCTGTTTTGAAAAGCGCTGTCAAAAAGCTTTTGCGCAGCCTCTTTCGGGTCCACATCGTCCAGCACAATGCCTGCATCGTTGCCACCAAGCTCAAGCGTAATGCGCTTCAGCAAACCCGCAGCACCTGCCATCACTTTTGCCCCGGTTTCAGTAGAACCCGTGAATGAGATCTTGCGTACGTCGGGGTGCGCTGTCATTGGCGCACCCAGATCATTAGCGTCGGTAATGAAGTTGATTACACCGGCCGGCAGGATATCTTGAATCAGCTCCGCAATTCGCAGCGTGCTGAGTGGGGTTGTAGGTGCAGGCTTGATCACGAGCGTGTTACCGGCAATCAGCGCTGGCGGCAGCTTGAACGCCATCAATATCAACGGAAAATTCCAGGGCACAATGGCACCAACCACACCCAGAGGGTTGCGATGCACTTCCACGCGACGTCCATCGCTGTCTTCAAGTATCTCAACGGGCAAATCCAACGACGTGAAGTATCGGCAAAACGCCGCCATGCCATAGACCTCGACGGTGGCATCTTCAATCGGCTTGCCCTGTTCTTTTGTGAGTAGCTGCGCAAGCTCAGCAGCGTTTGCTTCGACCACGTCAGCAATTTTCAGTACTGCAGCTTTACGCTCATCAATGCCTGTTTTCGACCATGCAGGAAACGCGGCCTTGGCGGCGGCAACAGCTGCGTTCAGCTGATTTTCAGAAGCACGTGGACAATCTGCCAGCTTTTCTTCTGTCGCTGGGTTCACCACATCCATGGACAGTTCGCCCTCAACCATCTCGCCGTTAATCAACAACTTATATGCACCCATCTCTCTCTCCTTTTATTAAATTCGTTTGAACCCCTGTCGACTTGGGATTTAACCTCGCCGCAATTTTTACCGATTCTAGCCGCCAATTGCCACGTAAATTAACGCATTGGCGATTCACGAAAACCATCTCGGTTCGGCATCTGTATCTCTGCCAGCGTTGCAGCAGAGACTTCGACATCGCCAGCGACCAGATCATTTAAGTGCAAGACATAAGCCGTCACGGCATAAACCTCTTGGTCACTGAGCGATTTCTCGTTGCCGTAAGGCATCGCCCGCTGAATGTAATCGAAAACTGTCGTGGCGTAGGGCCAGTAGCTGCCGACAGTCTTCAAGGCCTGGGTTGAAGACAAGGTGCCCTCGCCGCCCACCAATGCATTACCTGCAAGTCTGCCATCTAAACCATGACAAGCCGCGCACTGCGATAGATATATCTGCTTGCCCTGGGCTGCGCTACCACTGCCGGCGGGCAGACCCGAACCATTACTCGCAGCAACCGACTCGTAATCGAAATGGGCTTCAACACCGAGCTCCGGGAGCAGTTGAAGGTTTAACTGCGCACCAGCAGCGGGGGCCAAAGCAAGCAGTAACCAAATCAATCTATGCATAAACATTGCTCACACGCCCATCAATGCCTACCTGCCAGCTTTGAATACCGTTGAAGTGGTAACTGAAGCCGGGGGCGACATTTTGTAAAGCCTGACTGCGTGATGGCTGCAGGTTTCCGCCGCTATCGACTGCGCGGCTTTGCAGCACAGCGGGTTGACCATCCCAACGCCATGGAATGCGAAAGCGGACTGGTTTGTGCTCACCTATATCGGACTGAATAGCAGCCTTGGCCCACGATTGACCTCCGTCAGCGCTCACCTCAACCTCACGGATACTGCCATTGCCAGACCAAGCAAGGCCACTGATTTCAAATACGCCTTTTTCCGGCAGCTGCATTTGGCCCGACGGCGCAGTGATAATGGACTTCACCTGCATACGCAGAGAAAACTGCCAGGCTTTTCCATCAAGCTGTAAATCGGTGTATTTGCTGGTTTCTTCCCGCGTGTGAGCTGGCTGATCCATCACCTTTAGGCTGCGTAGCCATTTGATACTCAGATTGCCTTCACAACCAGGAACGAGCAGTCGCATGGGGAAGCCCTGGGAACGCCGCAACGGCTCACCGTTTTGATAGAGCGCTAGCATGGCGTCTGATGTGGCAAGCGATAGTGGGATACTGCGGTTCATGCCGGCTGCATCGGCTCCCTCAGCTATTACCCATTTGGCAGTGGGGTCGAGGCCCGCTTCATCGAGCAAATAATGCAGCGGAATACCCGTCCATTCAGCACATGAGACCAAACCGTTTAACCCACCGGCAGTTTCATCCAGCACGGTCGTTAGCGTGTTGCGATAGCTGTTGCCAGAGCATTCTAAGAACAACACGTTGCTCACCGTGGGATAACGCAGCAACGATTCGTAATCGAATGCGAGGGACTGCCTTACCAAACCATGGATTGTCAGTTTGTGCCGACCGGGGTCGATTTCGGGTATACCGCTGTGATGACGCTCAAAGTGCAGGGCGTTGGGTGTAATTGTTCCATTGAGCAGCTGCAGCGGTGTCGACGACGCACCAGCCTGTGGGCCCAGAGGATGGACCGAAATCTGTTCACGCCGCAGCGATGCCAGTGCCGGTTGATCACCGTAAGCCGACGGCCCTCGCCCTGAGCCGCTGCGCCAAGGTTCAGTCTGCTTAGACTTGCTAGCCCATACAGGGCTAACCACGGCTGAAGCAGCGCCTACCGTGCTGAAACTTAACCATTGCCTGCGATTGAGCAAGCCATTGCCAGCAGGATTATCTTCTTCGCTGTGGTTATCGCTCAACTAATTTTCTCCGTGGTGCGTAGTCACTCTACTGAATTGCCGCGATCACCAAGACTCTCTCTATCGGATCGTTCAGGCCCATTGATAGGATGCTTACTTATCGCCATCGGTGAGGTTTGCTTCGCGATCTCGCTTCTCCATGGTTCGATTTTCTAATTCCAGTTTATCCTGACTCAGCTTGTCTTTCAGGCTCATCAGATAAGCCGCTCCGCTCAAAATTAGTACCGCGCCGGCTTCTGCGATCAAGGTCAGCGCCTGCATATCTTTGCTCTGCATGATGATCAAACGGCACAACGCTGTGATAGCGATAATGATCGGCAGCGTTACGGGAATTCGGTTGGTAGAGTAAAACGCCCCAATCATGCCAATGATTTCAACGTAAATGAAAAGCAAGAACAGGTCGGCTAGGGTGATCACACCTACTTCGAACATCCCCCAGATGTACTGAGCGCTGGCAACAACCGACAGCAACCCGATAATTGCGAGGAGAATTTTCTCTGACGCAATCGTGGTCCAATGCAAACGCCGATTAAGTCGGTTGCGCTCAAAAATTTTGTCAAAAAGCTCTTTCATAGCCGAATTCCCAAAGAAATTTGTTCAGTATTGCTAGTTCACGGCCCGATCAGCCCCATCCCAGAAAGGTGCACGCAATTCGCGCTTGAGCACCTTGCCTGGCCCTGACTTAGGTAACGGGTCGTACTGAATGTCGATACCCTTGGGTACTTTGTAACCACCAATGTGTTCGCGACAAAACGCGATCAGTTCTGCCGGATCCACATTGCCGCTTTCTGGCCTTGGCACCACTACGGCGTGGACGGCTTCACCCCACTTGTCATCAGGCACACCAAATACCGCAGCTTCCAATACCGCCGAGTGCCGATAAAGAACGTCTTCTACCTCGGTGGAATAAACATTCTCACCGCCGCTGACAATCATGTCTTTCGAGCGGTCTACCAAAAACAGATACCCCTCTTCGTCAAGGTAGCCCATGTCGCCGGTCCAATATCCACCGTGTTTGAGTACCGCAGCGGTCTGCTCGGGCTTGTTCCAATAGCCTTGCATGATGTTTGTTCCTGCGACCACGACTTCTCCGACCTCCCCTCGAGGGAGGTCATTGCCATCAAGACTCTTAATACTGACGCTACAGCCCATTACCGCGCGGCCACAGCTACGGGCCAATGGGTCATCCATCAGTCTCTCTTCGTGTTCTAACAACGTTGCGAGAGGCGAGGTCTCAGTCGCGCCATAGACCTCGATCAGTTCGGCGGTAGGGAATGCGCCGCTAGCCCGGCGAATGACTTGCGTGGCGATGGGTGAGCCTCCGTGAGCTAGCAGTTCAAGACTGCTTGTATCTCGGGGGTTTGCATATTGTTCTTCTGCGATCGCCGCCAGCATCGAGGGCACTCCTAGAGTGATGTTAATGCGATGTTTCTCGATGAGTTCCAGTACCGCAGTGGGATCAAATGTGCCCAGCGGTACCTGCAAGGAGCCCAGCCAAATCGCAGCGAGAATGCCGTTGGATCCGGCTGCATGGAACATGGGCGCCATCACTAGCGTTCGATCGTTTTCTGTCTGAGCCACCGAAGCCAGCCAATTCATAGCGTTGGCAATGAGGTTGCGATGGGTGAGCATGACGCCTTTACTCGCACCCGTAGTGCCGCCGGTGTAAAACAACCCAGCAAGATCGGTCTCTGCTACACCTTCGCCTAAAACCGCAGGCTCGGCTCTCGCAAGAAAAGCCTCGTAGTTGTCAGGCAAAGTGATCACATGATCAACAACATCGCGTAACTCACCAACGTCAGCACGATCTGAGATCAGAATATTCGCACCCGAGTCGCGCAATGCGTAAACCAGCTCTGGCATAGCATGACGCGTATTGAGCGGAACGATCACCATACCTGCGGCGGGAATGCCCAAGTACGCTTCAAAATACTGAGCGCAGTTGTTCGCCAAAATCGCCACACGGGTTCCCGCACCAGCGCCTAGGCTACGCAATGCACCTGCTAGGAGGCTACAACGGTGCGCTAACTCTTCGTAAGTCACTTCTCGCTCGCCGTCGATTAACGCCAACGCCTTTGGCCTGATTTGCAGTGCACGCTTCAGCGGATCGACCAGTGTGTGCATCGATGACTCTCCCCAAAAAACCTCAAAACTAAATCATTTCAGCTGTTGCGACCACACCTCAAACCTCACCCGCCAAAACGCGCCCAGCCGATTAATCGCTCTGCTTCGGCGGTGGCTCGATACCAAACTCCGCAAAAACTTGTGCATTGTGCTCTCCCAGGTTGGGGGGCCTTTGATACAGCGCTGTCGGAGTGGTCGAAAATTTGATTGGGTTGGCGGCCAAGGTTATGTCCGGATTCTCACCATCTGGACTGCAGGTCTCCAGCATGCCGCGGGCACTGACATGCGGATCCACGTAAATGTCTGCCATGGTTTGCACAGGGCCAATGGGAATCGCACCGTCCAACTGGGCCATGATATCGGCTCGGGTCTGGGTTTGCGTCCATGCGCAGATTTGCGCCTCCACCCAATCCACATTTGCCAGTCGAGCCTCGTTCGAGAAGCTGCGTTCGTCCTCCATTAAATCTGCGCGTTCCATGGCGGCGCAAAGCAAGTCCCAATGCCGCGGCTGCCCAACTGCGATGGCAATCCGGCCATCTTTGGCAGGAAACAGGTCGAATGGGTAAAGGGTCATAGCCCGCTGCAAACCGGCAGGATTGGGTTTGCCGGTAAAACCGTATTGCGCAACCGCGCTTTTTTGCAAGGCTATCATTGCGTCATACATACCCACATCGAGAAACTGCCCTTTTCCCGAACGCTGTGCGCTATGAATGGCAGAGACGACGCCAAGCGCCATCAGCGTGCCCGGGAAAATATCCGCAATGGCGGGAGTGACCAATCCGTCGTTAGCATGCACTAGCCCACCAAAGCTCTGCGCCGCTGCATCAAGGCTGGGCCAATGGGCATAGGGGCTCTCGCCAGTGCGAGGATCACCAAACCCGCGCACACAGGCATATACAATTTTCGGGTTACGTTTGGCGATCACTTCATAACCCAAACCCAACCGATCCATCACACCGGCACGAAGATTTTCCAGTACGGCATCAGCTTGGTCACAAAGCTCGAGAAAAGCGGCTTTATCCGCTTCGTTTTTCAAATTCAGGCAAACGCTGCGTTTGTTGCGATTTACTGCGGCAAAGGGCGCACCAAAATCGGTGCCGGCTTTCTTCACCTCATGAGGGCGAGCGTGGTCAGGCAAAAATGGGGGGATGTTTCGGTATCCATCGCCGGATGGCGGCTCCACTTTGATGACGTTAGCCCCCAAATCTGCCAGCAGACCGGCACCGAAAGGGCCGGCCAGTGCTCTCGTACAGTCGATGATGGTCAGGTCTTGCAGCGGTCCTTGGCGTTGTTCGTTCACTGTCTCTATCCATTCATAGCGTAGCGCCAGTAGAGAATTTACTGAGAATCGGGTCAAGAGATGTTTTAAACGCAGCGTTTGGTTTTTTTGGTTGCTACGAGAAGCATTTGCCTTGGCACTATCTGTCTCACACACTAGGCGCATACCGATGGAGCGCGAGTATGTCAGAGAAAGCCTATAACGATTTGCTGCAGGGCAACGGTTACCACCTACTGAAAAACATCATCAGCCCGGAAGAGGCCAATTCCGTCAGAGAACTCGTGCTGTCTCGACTGGACGAGGGCGCAGATCAAAATGGCCAGATTGCTATACGCAATATCCTGCATTGGGGAGACACCATTCATCACTTGGTCACCAACCCTCGTCTGTTGAGTTTGGCGCATAAACTGCTAGGCGACGATGCCACCCTCGCCGCCGTATCTGCGCGAGTGTTGCCGCCTAACTGTCCACCCGGTGGGCTTCATGTGGACTATCCCTACTGGGCTATGAACCCTGGACTACCGGTTGATCCTGCATTGATGATGCAGGTGATTTGGATGATGGAGCCTTTCACAGAGCACAATGGCGGCACTTGGGTAGCCCCTGGCAGCCAGCTGTGGGACGGCGCGCCAGATCTTGAGCGGTTTGAGGCGAGTGCGGTTCAAGCCACGGGGGATGCCGGTGACGCTGTGGTCAGCCATGGTTTACTTTGGCATCGCACAGCGATCAATCACGCGGATCAACCCCGTGTGGCGATACTCATCAACTACACGCAAATCGCAGTGCGTCCCATGACGACGATGGGGCCATTCGACGAGGAATTCATCGATAACGCATCCGATGAGTTACGTACATTGTTGGCCCTTGATGTCGAAAAGGCGCTGCGGCGGCGAGCGATGAAACATACCAGCCGTGAGTCCGCAGCCAGCTGACCTAACATCGAACCCCGGTCCGAACCAATAAACTCGTCGGACCCAAGGCGATGGCACTGCGCCTGTATCGGTGCGCGACCCAAGGAGTTTCCACATGACGGTTTTGACATCCCAGATTAATCCAAGATCTCAGGCTTTCGCAGCCAATGCCAACAAAATGCAGTCGCTGGTGGGTGATCTTGAATCATTGATCCAACAGATTAAACAAGGCGGCGGTGAGCGCTATCAGGCCCGTCACCAAGCCCGAGGCAAGCTGCTGCCACGTGAACGCGTTGATCAACTGATCGACCCGGGATCTCCGTTCCTCGAATTCTCGCAGCTTGCTGCTCATAACATGTACGGCAAGGACGATATACCTGCGGCAGGAATCATTACCGGCATCGGACGCGTGAACGGCATGGAATGCGTCATCGTAGCCAATGACGCCACGGTAAAGGGGGGAACATACTACCCGGTTAGCGTGAAAAAACACCTGCGAGCCCAGGACATAGCGAGAGAGAACAATCTTCCCTGCATTTATCTGGTGGATTCCGGTGGCGCTAACCTACCCAATCAGGATGAGGTGTTTCCAGACAGGAATCACTTCGGGCGCATTTTTTATAATCAAGCCAATATGTCGGCGGAAAATATCCCGCAAATCGCAGTGGTCATGGGCTCCTGCACAGCGGGCGGTGCCTACGTACCGGCAATGGCTGACGAATCCATCATTGTAAAAAACCAAGGCACTATTTTTCTTGCCGGCCCGCCTCTGGTAAAAATGGCTACGGGCGAGGAAGTGAGCGCCGAGGCGTTGGGCGGAGCTGATGTGCACAGCCGCGAATCAGGCGTCACAGACCATTACGCCAACAACGATCACCATGCACTCGAATTGGCACGTCAGGCCGTATCGCGACTGAACCGAGTCAAACCTGCGATTATGGATATCACTGACTCTGTCGAACCTCTATACCCAGCCCACGAGTTGCTTGGAGTGGTACCTGAAAATGTGCGAGAGCAATACGATGTGCGAGAGATTATCTCCCGAGTATTTGACGGCTCTGAGTTTGACGAATTCAAAGCGCTTTTCGGCAGCACCTTGGTATGCGGATTTGCGCGTCTCTATGGCTACCCGGTCGGTATTGTGGCGAACAACGGGGTGCTATTTGCTGAGTCTGCGCAGAAAGGAGCGCATTTCATCGAACTCTGCGCGCAGCGCAAAATCCCACTGATATTCTTGCAAAATATCACCGGCTTCATGGTGGGTAAGCAATATGAAACCGGCGGCATCGCAAAACATGGCGCGAAAATGGTGACCGCAGTTGCCTGCGCCAAGG
>CAJWZG010000027.1 GCA_913049565.1 uncultured Gammaproteobacteria bacterium | reverse complement strand
CTCTCGCGGCAAAGATAAAGGCTGCAATCGTCTAGCCCGCGAAGGCTTAGACAGGCTACGCTCCTGCCGACGGCAACTTAACGAGCACATGAGCGCTATCCAAGAGGTTAATGTCAGTGCCTTGCGGGAACTCAAAATGTCTCCCAAGGATCTCGACGGATTGATCGTTCAGCGCAAAAAACTGAATCAATTGCACTCACGCCACGAGCAACTGCAATTGAACATTCGTAAAACTAGGGAAGCATTAGCCCTTGCAGAAGCCGACGAGCCCTCACAAGCACCGCTGGATAATCCTTTCGAGCAGATCGACCTGACCATACCCAACAGTCAGGACAACCCCTATCCCGGTCTCCTTGGCGGTTTGGAACAAGCGCTGTCCGCCCTGACAAAAGCAAAGGCGGGGATGGAAAATTTAACCGAAGCCGCGCTTACCGAACTCGATCAGAGCGTCGAGAACCTCCGGCAGGACTGGCTTAATGCTGACAGCGGCTTTCCGCCCAGCGATTTGCAACAAGAACAATTCGACTCACAGCTAAGGTCAGCTCGCCAAGCCGTCACCGCTTGGCGGCAAGTCACTGGTATCGATTGGCAAGGGCTAGCAACGGAAAAAGAAAAGGCTAGGAGCAAGCCAGAACGCCTTGAGTATTGGCTCAAGCAGGCAAAGAAGGCTGAGCGATCTGTCGTCTGGCCGACGAATATACCGATGCCCAGTTCTCTCGAACAACTGCGCCAAGAGATCGACGAAGCGATGGGATTGGCGCGCGATCAGGCACACCAGCAACAGGTCCTGACCCAAGAGCTTCAGGCCATTAGCGCCACACTAGACGGCCTAATAGACAACGGAGAATTTAAGAAAGCCCTTGCTGAACTGAGCCGGTGCCGAAAGCTGCAAAAGCGCGGGGCAAAGGGCAGCGAGAAGTTACTCAATCGCATCAGTGCCCATCTGGGTGAACTCAGCGATTGGCAGCAGTACGCAGCCTCGCCGAAGCGCGATGCGTTGGTGCAATCTATCGAAGACTTGGTCACCACTCCGCTTTCCCCGACAAACCAGCGTGAACGGATCAAATCGCTGCGCGAACAGTGGAATGCGCTCGGGCCGCTGCCGCGCGAACAAGCTGCGCTGCAAAATGCCTTCGACGGGTTTGCCGGTCAGGCGTTTGAGATCTGTCGCGAACACTTTAATCAGCAAAGCAAGGAACGCGGCGACAACCTCAATGCGCGCAAAGCCTTATGCGATCAGCTGCAGCAATACTTACAGGACACAGACTGGCAGCAGGCAGATATGAGCGCTGCCGAAAACATCATGCGCCAAGCCCGACAGGAGTGGCGCAAACACCACCCTTGTGACCGCAAGGCGCTGAAACCGGTAGAAGCGCGATTTGAGGAACTGCAGTCTGCGCTGCACGAACGTGTAAAAAATGCATGGAACACAAACGTCAGCGCAAAAGAATCGTTAGTAGATCAGGCGCAGGCGCTAGTCACGCAAGAAAACTCGCAAGGCTTAGCCACTGCCGCAAAACAACTGCAGGCACAGTGGCGAGCAGTTGGTACGACGCCCCGAGGCGCAGACCAACGCTTGTGGAAAAAATTTCGCGCCAGTTGTGACAAGATTTTTGCCCGACTTGACCAAGAGCGCACAAAACAGCGATCTGCCATGAAGCAACAGCTGCAAAACCTCACTGATGACATCAAAGCATTTAAACCCGATGCACAGTCAATTGCCGAATCGGAGAGCCAGCTAGCTACCCTTGGAGAGCGGGCGCGAGAGCTGCGTTTGGATCCTGCATCACGTCATGCCTTGAAGAGTTATGAGCAGCAGATACGCACCAAACGAGCTCAAGCGCAAAAGGATGGGAAGCAAAAACGGCTAAGCGAGTTTCGTGCTTGGGATGTTGAAGTCAGCAACGCTGAAGTATCCGGCAAAACCATCCCGTCGCCTCATGGCTGGTTTAATGAACGTATCGCTGGCACGGCAAAGCCCTTAGACCTGATCACGCTAACAATGGAAGCGGAAATTGCCGCGGATATTGGCGGACCTAGCGAGGAACAAAGCGCCCGCATGGCGCTGCAAATTGAGCTGATGAATCGTGGTGTGCGAAACATGCAGTTGGTAGACAACCAAGATCTGCTACAGCGCTGGTGCAATAGCGGCCCGAAGTCAGCGACAGTTGATGTGCTGCGTGAGCGTTTCTTTACGGCTCTCATTCACCGCCTAAACTGAGGATAGGCGGCTTCGGCCGAGCCTGTTCAAAGCTGACGATGACTTTCGCGCCACCCAAGCCGCTGCCTTCGATTCGCATATCTGCCGAGTAGATACCCAACAGTTCGGCCACCATGGCAAGGCCGATACCTTGACCAGGCTCGCGACTGTCAAGGCGAATGCCTCGCCTTACAACGGCACTGGCGAGGCCTGGCTCGATCCCTGGACCGTCGTCTTCAATGCAAATTTGTAGCCCAGACAGGTCTGTCTCGGAAACCGCCTGTGTATCTGTACCAGTAGAGCCGTGCAGGGAAATCGCCACCTTACCTGCGCCGTATTTACAGGCGTTTTCGATCAGGTTGCCTAAGATATCGAGAAGATCATCTTCGTGTATTCGCAGCAGCCAGTCGCTTGATCGTGCCAACTCTAACTCGTGGTCGGGGTAGGCTACTCCGAGGGCTCGCATCAATTGGCTCAGTGTTTTCTGGACAGATATCCACCCCTGCTCAGCCGCCGCCTCGGTCTTGGCTACCCGTCCTACCCGCGCTAACTGTTGGTCTACTATAGCCTGCATCCGCGCAACCTGATCCTGCATCAACGAGACATCTGGGCAAGGCTCCGCCACAGCAAGGCGCAGCACCGAGAGCGGGGTTTTCAGGCTGTGGGATAGGTCATCAAGTGAGCGACGATGGCTCTTACGCAGCGCGGATTGATGCGCTATGTATTGATTCAAGCTCTCTACCAAGGGGATTAGCTCTTTCGGCTGCACGGCACCCAGCGCCTGACGATCGCCTTGTTCGAGCTGGCTTAACTGTTTGCGAATCAGCCGTAAAGGGTCCAAGCCCCACCGCAGAACCAGCATCAGGGCCAACGACAGCATCAGCTGTACCGACCCAAATCCGGCAATAAGTTCGTACCGAAACTGCGTCATTGACTGACGGTATGGCTGCTGGTCGGTGCACAGCACGAAGGTGACCGACGGCTGCTGCAAACCCTCCCAATCGACTCGGTTGCTCAAACAATACAGCTCGGTAACACCTGAGGAGGTTGTGAATAAAATCCGTTCAGCCAACTTCGATACCGCTGTCTGTGCAAATGTCTCTATCTGATCCGACAGCGCCGGTTCTTCTAAAATCAAAGACGGCGAGCGCCAGCCTACGTGGCTGGAGGCGTCAGTCACGAGGGCATACAAACCCGATTCAGGCTGCTGCAGTCGAGGTTGGGATAACCCATTGGCAAAACTCAACACACCTTGTCGTTCTTGGGCCGCTCCCATAAGCGAATAGATCATCGGCTGCAGTTCTTGCTGTATCGCGGCAACAATACTGTCGCGATAGGTGCGGTCTAAAAACAGGCCCGTGAGAGACAGAAAAACCAGGAGAACCAGACCGGTAACGACAGCAAGTCGGCGCTGTATCGAATTCATGATTTAGTTGCTGGCGGGAGCGCTTCGACAAGGCGATAGCCCTGCCCCCGAGCGGTTTCAATCAAAGGGTAAGGAGCCAATTTGCGCCGAAGGCGTCCGATCAACACTTCGATCACGTTGCTGTCGCGCTCAAAATCCTGAGCATAAAGGTGCTCTGTAAGCTCCGTTTTAGAGATAACGCGGTCTTGACCCAATATTAGGTAGGTGAGGAGTTTGTACTCGAAAGAGGTGAGATCCATGGTTTGGCCGTCTAACTCAGCCTGCTGACTCGCCGTGTTAACACTCAGCGGACCCAAGGTTATCGTGGGTGCTGCATAGCCAGCAGAGCGTCGAATCAGGGCATTGACCCGCGCTAACAGTTCTTCCATTTGAAAAGGCTTCGTGAGGTAATCGTCTGCGCCCGCTTCCAGACCCTCTACTTTGTCGCGCCAGTGATCTCGTGCAGTGAGCACTAAAACCGGCATGGTGATCTGCTTCTTTCTTAGGGCGGCAATGAGATCGACCCCAGACAGCCTCGGCAGCCCAAGATCGATAATGCCGAGATCGTATGCATACTCCGTAGCCAAGTACTGCCCCTCAATACCATCAGATGCGTTGTCGACTACAAATCCCACTTGGTTAAGCTGCTTCAGCAACAGCTCACTCAGTGCGTTGTCATCCTCGACCACCAGTATCCGCACGTTAGCGCTTCCGACGCAGTCGCCCTTGTTGGTCGACGACCCACGTGGTGACTCGCTGGTCATCAATCAGCATGCGAATTTGGTGCTGCATCGTCCCGTTGGCTGACCTAACCGACTTGGCCGATAACACCTTGCCTCCGCTCTCTTCTTTCACGATCGCGATCGCTCGATTGAGATTGATTACGCGCCCGACCGCCCGGTTTGGTTGCACAAAGGACTGCGCCGGTGCTTGTTGAAACGCAGATGCTGCGTTAGCCCCGGTAGAAAGGCTGAGCGATAGCAGCAATGCGAAAAGCATACCCACTATCCAATTGAGCCGCGGCTTGAATGAGAACTGACTAAATCGAGAATGTTGCTGCATCAGTTCCCCGTTATTACTCAAAGCCTTATTGCAGAAAACTAGATCGGTTCAACATATACCCTCACGCGTAGCGTGCTGCCGGGATCTGTTTGCATGCGCGTTTTGTAAGTCTGACCGCCGTAAGCATAGCTGACGTCATAGCCGGATAAACGTTCTTCGCGCACTTCTTCGTAACTCGTGCTGCAGACTTCTCGTTCTTCATATCGAACAGCGCCATGCTGTTGTGACCGATTTCGCCCGATATCTTTTCCAATCGAATAACCGAGCACGCCACCAACGGCAGCGCCAACGCGCTTATTGGATTTTTTTGACCCGACTGCATTGCCAAGCGCGCCGCCGATTATGGTGCCGAGAATGGCGGGGGTCGCAGACTGCCCGGCAGGACTAGCTCCACGAACTTGCTCAATACGACATTGTTCGCGGGGCTCTTGCCGAATAATGGTTTGATAGACGGGGAAAGAAGAGATCACGGGCAATTCCTGCACGCTTTGGCTCGCTTGCACGGTCATGGCAGGCGCGAGCGCTAGGGCAACCAGCGTCAAGGCTGCCCACCGATGATGCAGATCGTTTATCGAACGCTGAGGAAGCGCAGCAACAGTCGCCTCGGTCTTTTTTGGGAGTGTGTTCATATTCACCTCTGATATCTCTGCTATTTCAGGTTGGTGCAAGGGGTCTTAGTACCTTACGTCGGCAGAACCTTAACCGCGGTTATATGAACGAGCACTGAACCACATCGACGAACTCAGTCTTCAAGCAGTGTTTCGACCGACGCCACGCGATGATCTTCTGCCAATTCAACCAGCAAACCTGGCCGCCATGGCGCGCATTCCCACTGCCATTTTGTCAGTCGCTCGTAGTGGTCTATAAAGCGCCGGAGCACTTCGGGACTCATGCGTCGATCCGGCGCAATTTGTTGCTCTTGCTGGCTACGCCACTGCTCCACTTGAGCAAAGCTGGGTGGCCTCAACTGAACCCAATAATCGATGTCGTTCCAAAGCGGCTGATAACTCAATGGCGTTTGCTCGTTGACCCATAAGCGCCATATGCCCTGAGCATCTTCTATACGTTCCAGCTCATTGATCGGCTCTGTCAGCGACAACGTCGCTTGGGCTTGAACACCCAGGCACCAGCCCTCCAGCACCAGCACCTCGCAGGCTGCATCACGCGCGCCGCATCGATCATCTGACGCCTTGTCAAATATCGGCAGGGCAAAACTGACCAGTTCACGCGAACCGGCCGATTGAACAGTCTTGAGCGTATTCTGTAGCCAATTGGTATCGTGGGTACCCGGCACGCCGCGCGTCTTCAAAAGCGGGTGTATCTTTTTCGCCAATGCGTTGCGCTCACTCCGGGAGAGATAAAAATCGTCCAGTGAGACGCTGACCGCCTGCACATCTGCGCGTTGCAGATGTTCAACGACGATTTTTGCCAACGTGGATTTCCCCGAGCCCTGACTACCGCTTATACCAATGACCTTACACCGCCTAGCAGCGCTGGATCGGTCCACCGTATCAACGATACGCGCGGCAATATCATGCCAATCCGCGAAGTCCGTCTTGGATTGGTGCTCCGTTTCGGGCATCAATGATTCCATTAGCGTCTAAACCTGTACCATCGCACTAGCCTGCCGCCTTCGCTAGTATTTCCGGCATTCTGCAGCAACACCAACAACCCGTTGATCAAATTGACTACAAGCCAAGGGATGCCAAATGACCGCACCGACTGATTCGTTTACTGCCATCGCCCGCAGCGTTTCCCGTGCACAACAAAACATCGGCGCAATACTCACCGTTAGCACCCTTTTGGCCTTGGCTGCCTGTCAGCAAATTCAACCACTGTCAGATGAGGTGGGCGCTCAAGGGCTGGGTGATGGCTCCGGGCAGCCCTCAGCCACGGTAACACCCCGCAAAAGCCCAAACGACAAACGACAATACCGATACCTGACGCTTCCCAACCAGCTAAAAGTGCTGTTGGTTTCGGATCCGGACACGGACAAATCTGCGGCTGCTTTGTCGGTTTTTCGTGGCAGTTTTCATGAACCTGACAGCAGACCTGGGTTGGCGCACTTCTTGGAGCATATGCTGTTTATCGGCACGGAAAAATATCCTGAAGTAGACAGCTTCCAGCAGTACATTACTGCGAACGGCGGCTCCTCTAATGCCTACACTGCGCTCGACCACACCAACTACTTTTTTGACATCAAAAACAGCGCGATCGAAGAGGGGTTAGATCGTTTCGGACACTTTTTCATTGATCCACTGCTGAGTCGCGAATACGTCGAACGCGAAAAGAACGCGGTGCATTCGGAATACCAGATGCAGATAAAGGATGACGGCTGGCGCGGCTACATGGTGAGCAAACAGGCCCTCAACCCCGAGCACCCTGGCCATCGTTTTACTATTGGCTCGCTCACGACATTGAAGGGCGACGTGAAAGCAGAGCTGGACACTTGGTTTGCAGAAAACTACTCGGCGGATCAAATGGGCCTCGTCGTGCTATCCAATGCCACCTTGGATGAGTTGCAGGCCCTAGTGGAACCTCTGTTTATTCAGATACCGAACAACAATCTAGGCGCAAAATATCCATCAGTGCCGGCGTTCACTGAAGCACAACTGCCGGCAATGATTATTTCCGAGAATCAAAAAAATGCGGTGCGTTTGAGTGTCTCCTTTCCGCTACCCAGCACCCTGCCCTTCTACCGAACGAAGCCCGAACAGTACCTATCAAACATGCTTGGCCATGAGGGCGAGGGCAGTTTGCACAGCCTGTTAACTCAACGCGGGTGGATCGAAAGCCTGGGTGTAGGCACTCAATCTTTCGACCGGAACACCAGTTTGATGTCGGCCAACTTCGAGCTTACCGACGAGGGTAAAGACCATGTACCGCAAATTTTGGGGTTACTGTTTGCGCAGATCGACATTCTAAAGACGGTTGAGCCCGATGCCTGGCGCTACGCCGAGCAGGCGCGGATGGCTGATCTAGCTTTTCAGTTCCAAGAACGCGGATCAACGGTTGGATTTGTTTACCAAATGGCCCCGCGTCTAAATGATTACCCGCCGCAGGATCTGCTGGCTGCCCCCTACCTGATGGAAGGCTTCGAACCTGCGCTGATTAAAGATCTCTTGGCCCGCATGACACCAAACAATGTACTGGTTGAATTGGCGCTGCCTAACTACAAGGCGCCATCCCTTGAGCCTTGGTTCAACGTGCCTTACTCACTAACTCAAGGGCCACTCGAGTTAGTTGTGCCTACCGAATCAGAATTGACTTTGCCCACCGCGAATCCGTTCCTGCCGGAAGATTTGTCCCTATTGGCCCCAGATGACAATGCTATTGCACTTGCTTGGGACCAGCCGGGGTTGCAGCTGTGGCTGGATACCGATGTTTCTTTTACGACCCCTCGTGCGAATATTGCAATTGAGCTGGTGGTACCCAACGGATTTAACTCATTGCGCGATTCAACCCTCGCTAGTTTGTTCACGCGATTGATTAATGACGAGCTGACTGAGTCAACCTATCCAGCACTCTTGGCTGGGTTGAGCTACGACCTTGGCGCAACACCCAGCGGAATCTCCGCGCGCATCGGCGGATACGATGACAAGCAACCCGAGTTTCTGGCTTTTATCTTGGATCAGTTACTTACTGCCCCGCTGTCAAAGGCTAGGTTCGTCGCCATCAAATCAAACCTAATCCGGGATCTGCAAAACACCACCAAGGACAAGCCATACAATCAAACCCTAACGGCCCTGAACAATACATTGCTGTCCACCAGCTGGAAGGCAGCGGATCAGGTTGCTGTGCTTGAGAATCTCACCGCCGACCAACTCAATCTTTGGCGATCACAGCAATTCAAACGTGTCAGCGTAAGAGGCGGGCTGCACGGCAATGTGACCAAAGACGATGCTGAAGCCTTGGCCGAGCTGCTGACCACGCTGCTGCCGCTGGAGCGCGTCAATCATATCCGACCCTTGGTGATGCAGGTCGATGAGTCTGCCGAGATTGATTTGGCCGTAGACCACAACGACGCTGCGCTACTGCTGTACGTCCAAGACCCTGACGATAGCTTCGACAGCCGCGCCAAGAGCGCCTTGGCAGGACAGCTTCTGCGCTCGCCATTTTTCTCGAGCCTGCGTACAGACCAGCAATTGGGTTACGTCGTTAGCGCCGGGATTCGGCGGATGGATACCCAGAGCGGCAACCTGTTCCTAGTGCAATCGCCCTCGGCCGGTGTTGAACATATCGAAAATGCAGTGATTGAATTTCTGCAGGGGTACCTTGCCGAGTGGGACGCAATGCCCGAGGAAGCATTCGAGCAGCAAAAGGCCGGGCTGATTACGCGATTGCTGGAAAAAGACAAAAACCTGAATCAACGCAGTGCGCGCTACTGGCAGAGCATGGCAGAGGAGAACTACAACTTTGATACAAACCAGCAAATTGCTGACAGGGTGACCGCTCTAAGCAAGGCGCAAATGAAGACCTTCCTTGAAGATGTAATTCAGCGCGTGATTGGCCGAAGACTGCTGATTTTTAGCGACGGCGCGTTTAAGGATTCGATGTCGGCCGATTCCTAGCAAAAGCCGGAGCCGCTTTGCTCAGGTGGGTAAATCCAAACGGAAAGGGGGCAGCGATTCAATCAGCGCCCGCCCGTAGCGCTGGGTGACAATGCGCTTATCCAACATGGATATCGTACCGTAATCACTTTCGCTACGGATCAATCGACCGCAGGCTTGCACAAGTTTCAGCGACGCATCGGGCACCGAGATTTCGTAAAACGCGTTACGCCCCTGAGCCTCGGCCCATTCGGCAATCGCTTGATCCACCGGATCATCGGGCACCGAAAACGGTAGCTTTACGATAATCACGTGACGGCAGTAATCGCCAGGGAGGTCGAGACCTTCAGAAAAACTGGCGACACCGAACAAGTAAGACGACTGGCCGTCATCGATGCGCTGACGATGTTCCTGCAACAAGGCCTGCTTGCTGCCCTCACCCTGCACTAATAACCCCTCGGCAAGTTTGGGGGGTAACCCCGCAACCACTGCGTTGAGCTGACGCCAAGACGTGAACAACATGAGGGCCGAAACATGACGCTTCAGCAGCTCTGGAACGAGGGCGATTACCTCTTCGGTATGGGCGTCAAAATCGCGGGGATCGGATCGCATGGACGGCACATGAAAGGTAGCCACTTCGGGGTAGTTAAAGGGGCTTTGAATCACCTGCGCGGACACCGATGTTTCGAGACCAACTCGCTCTATAAAGCGGTCAAAGCGACCCAAGGCCGTCAACGTTGCTGAGGTACAAACAGCGCCATAACACCGCTGCCAAAGTACATCCTGCAAAATATTCCCCGGCTCAATCGGCGCGCTCACCATCTCCACGTCGTATAAATTGCGGTTCAGCCAACGGGCATAGCGTCGCGGTCGACCCGCACCCAAGGCGTAGTCTTCAAACAACGCGCGGGTGGCGATAGCCCGGCTTTGCAATTGCCCCACTGGCACCAGCCAGTCCTCGGCTTCATAGGTATTTTGCCAATCGGCGTTACCGGCGACGGCTTCTTGCAACAGTTCATGAGCCTGCTCAAGGACATCACACAACTTGCCCATAGAAGGCAGCAGGGCCATGGCTAGGGCCATTAGCGTGTCGGGTATCTCTCCTTGGGGAAATCGGTACACCTCGCGATCTTCATCCTTAGCCTCGAACGGCAAGGTATTCAGCCCCTCAGATAACGCATGCAGATGACTCGTTAAGGCATCGGCCTCGGTGGCCGCACTGGTTGCAAGAGCGGTGAGATTCACCGGACGGCCAAAGCGCTGAGTTAAAGAACCCAGCACCTTGTTCACGTTATCAAGCCATTGAATCGAGCCATTGACGCGGGCATTCGTTGAGAAATGATTCTGGGTCTTCTGCGCTATGTGATGGGCTTCATCTAAGATGTAGATGCATTCTTCAGGTTTCGGCAGTACGGCCCCTCCACCCAGAGCAAGGTCAGCCAGCACCAAATCGTGATTCGCCACGATGACATCCGACCCTTCAAGGTTCGACCGCGCGCGGAAAAAAGGACATTGTTTGAAGAAAGAACATCGGTTGTTGCTGCAACCCCGATGATCTGTGGTGACACCAGACCAGGCGGTATCCGACATACCCTCAGCCCAACTGTCGACCTCACCGTCCCATTCACCCTGGGAAAAGCGATTTAACATCTCTTGGTAAAGCACCGTATGGTCTTCATCCGTGACGTCAAAGATGGGGATTTCCTGCTGGTCAGTGTACTTGAGATGATCGTCCAACCGTTTCAAACAAAGGTAACGCCCTCGACCCTTAGCCAACGTAAGACTGAATTTCAGGCCGGCTCGCTCTTGGATGTCTGGTAAATCTTGCCATATTACTTGCTCTTGCAGCGCCACAGTGGCGGTACTTAGCACAATGGTCTTGTTCAAACTTTGGGCAAGAGGAATAGCAGCGAGGCAGTAAGCGGCGGTTTTACCCGTACCGGTACCCGCTTCAACAACACAAATACGGTCCTGATCGTTGGATAGGCTGCGTGCAATTTGCGCGATCATTTGCCGCTGACCACGCCTTGGTTTGAAATCGCGCGCGGCGAGCCAGGTACGGTAAGCGGCTTGAATTTCGTCTTTAACGGCGTCTGTGAGAGCAGTCATGGCGCGGCCACTGTGAAGTAAAAGGGCCGTTGAGCCAAGAGAAATTAGCCCCTAAAACACTAAAGACAGCACGCACAAGAGGCAGGCTGTGACGCATCTTATGAAAGCCATGAGGCGGACTTAGTGTTTTGCCAGCAGTCCCGTTCAATCCTTCTTTTTAGGCATGACGGATATTTCCATCGGAGCAAAATGCTCCATGTCGACATCGATCAAATAAGGGCCCTGTACTTCTAACGCGGTATCCAGCGCCTTGGCGAAAGCGTCGACACTGGCAACTCGCTCGCCGGGTACTCCCATGCTCTCAGCCATTTGCGCAAAAGCTACCTTACCGAGATCCGTTTCGTTGATGCGCCCGAACCGATTCTGCTGCAGGTACCGCAGCACACCGTAGCCAGAGTCGTTAAACACACAAATAACTATGGGAACCTGATACTGAGCACAGGTGGCTAGCTCGGTCGCATGAAACATAAAACCACCGTCACCGTGAATCACCAGCGCCTTGGCACCCGAGCTTTGGCAGGCAATCGCGGCTCCCACGCTCATTGGAAAACCCGGACCGATGGCTCCAGAGGTCGGGTTAATCGAGGTGCGTGGTTCGAGTATTGGAAATTGCTGATTGCCCCAGTTGTATGCAGAGATAGTTTGATCGCGCACGACTACAGAGTTCGCCGGTAATTTCTCACGAATGCAATCCATCACCTGAGGCCAATCGGTACCCAAACGACCGCGCATGGCCTGACGAATACCCTCGCCGGCGTGAAGGATTTTGTCGGTAAACTGGGCGTCGTTAGCTTGCAGCTGCGGTAGCTGCTGATTGATTCCCAGCAATGCTAGGCGGGCATCGGCAACCAAGCCCACATGTGCATGATGAGTGCGGCCTACCATGTTGCCGTCAATATCGATTTGCACCAGCTTGCCCGGCGGGGTTTGCGCCGCGAACTGACCATCCACACCAACGGCGAATTTGGTGCCAATTGCCAACGTTAAATCTGCATCGGCGATGGCCTGATACATACCCGCCGAGTTGTAGTAGTTACCAATACAAAGGGGATGGCTTTCGGGTAGCACTCCGCGGCCATCGACGGTTGTCAGCACAGGAATTTGCAGCTGCTCGGCTAACGCCCTGACCTCTTCATGGGCACCTGCCGCAATTGCGCCGCCGCCTATGAGCAAGATTCGTCGCCGGGATTGCTGCAGCGCATCGATCACTTGATCTAGCTTTCGCTCATCCGCCGCAAATTGCTCGTTGCTTGGCAGGTGAATCGATGTCGGCGTGTTATCCGCATATTGAATGTCAATCGGAATCTCTAACGCGCCGGGTGCGCCGCGACCGGTATACATATCAGTTAGTACATTTTGCAGCGCTGGGCCAAGCTGCGGTGCAGCCCTGGGGCTTTCAACCCTCCGGCACACGGCGGCTAGCATGGGCACCTGTTTTTCCGCTTCATGCACATAGGCCAAGCCTTTGCCATAAAAGGTCGTCTCGGCTTGCCCAGTAATCACCAGAACTCGAGAGGAACCATACTGCGCCTCGTACAGCCCGGTGACCGTATTCGAGGTGCCCGGGCCTGTGGAAGCAATCATCACCCCAAGCTTGCCGCTGGCACGGGCATACCCGTCAGCGGCATGGGTACCCGCCTGCTCGTGGCGTACGTCAATGATCTGGGTTTTCCCCAGCCGGTTGATGGCATCCAAAATCGGCATGTTGTGGATACTGACAATGGCAAAAACATGCCTAACGTCCATTTGCGCTAGCGCATCGGCAATGAGATCCGCACCCGTAAAATCTTTCATCAAAACCCCTTTCTTGAATCAGCAAATACACCGAGGTTGAATAACTCGCAAAGCACCACCAGTCGGGCAATGCCTACGCTGAGTTTATCGCCCGCCAGAGTCTCTCAGACGTCATCGGCATGTCGAGAGCTGTCACCCCCCTGTGCGCCAAAGCATCGATGGCCGCTATGACCACGGCTGAAGGAGCCGCGCATGCACCGCCTTCACCAATACCTTTCACCCCGAGGTCGTTGTTCGGATCCAACACCTCGTGAAAGCCAACATCCATATCGCTGATATGAGTAGCGCGGGGCATCGCATAGTCCATCAAGCTACCGCTGAGCAGCTGACCGTCATCATCGTAGAGCGCGTTTTCGAGCAACGCCTGTCCAATGCCCATGGCAACGCCGCCATGAACCTGACCCGTTGCCAGCAGCGGATTAATGACGCGTCCACAATCGTCGATTGCCGTATAGCGCGCCACTTCTATGACACCCGTCTCGGGGTCAATTTCCACCTCAGCGATATGCGCCCCGTTGGGAAAGGTATAGCCACCGCCACGATCGTAGCGCAGGGTTTTCGCCAATATTCGGCCACCAAATTGCGGTTGTTGGGACGCTTCCGCCACCTGCCTCAATGTCACTTTTGCCTCGGTAGTTTCGGCACTGAATACACCGTGCGCATAGCTCACCTCTTCAACGGGCGTCTGAATCAACTCAGCGGCGATGTCTTTAGCCTCCTCGACCAGGGCTAGCCCGGCGCGCCGAACAGCAATGCCGCCCATTTGTGAAGAGCGTGACCCGCCGGTTCCGCCGCCAAAGGCGACAACATCGGTATCGCCTTGAATGATATTTATGTCCTCAAACGCCACGCCCAAGGTTTCGCTGAGGATTTGGGCATAAGTGGTACGGTGGCCTTGCCCATGGGAAAAAGTACCCACAACTACATCGATTCGGCCATCTTCCGCCACGCTGATAGCGGCCTCCTCCTCCGGCCCACCGCCACTGGATTCAACATAGAAACCGATACCTCTGCCGCGCAGCATTCCTTTGCCAGCACTGACCTCTTTGCGTTCGGCGAAGCCTTCCCAATCACTGCGCTCTAGAGCCATATCTAGAGTATTAGCAAACTCACCACTGCTAAGGATAACCCCAGAGGGCATTTGATACGGCATGTCGGTAGGTGCGATGAAGTTGCGTTTACGCAGATCTATCGCGCACTTATCCAGTTGCCGGGCAGCAGCATCCATCAAGCGCTCCATCACATAGCAGGCCTCGGGACGACCTGCGCCGCGATAGGCCCCTACCGGCATCGTATTGGTGAAGACGCAGCGCACAGAATGGTGCACATGAGCAATGCGATAAACCGATCCAACAATGCGGCCGCCCGCCATCGTCGGCACGAAAGGGCCGGCATTAGAGCAATAGGCCCCGAGATTTGCCGTCGTCTCGATCCGCACAGCCAGCAGATTACCCTCTTGGTCGAAGCTGCCGGTTATCTCGCTGATATTGTCGCGACCATGGTTGTCGCTGAGAAACATTTCTGAACGATCGCCCGTGTATTTAATCGGACGGTGTAGCGCCATCGCCGCATGAGCTGCCACACAGACTTCTGAGTGCACTTCACCGCGAACCCCAAAACCCCCTCCGGTGTCAGGCGAGATCACCCGAATTTGATGCGCTGGTAAGGCAAAAATCTTTGCCAATACTGCTCTTTGGCCCAAGGCACCTTGGCTGGGGTTGTACAAGCTAAAGCCGGATTCGGTGGGCTCAACCAAGGTCGCTCTAGGTTCCAGCGGACTTGGCACGACGCGATTATTAACGAGTTTGACGCGCACTACATGCTCACCCTCAATCAACGCATGATCGACGGCTGCTGCGGAACCTTGTTCAAAATGAATACAAAGATTGGTTGGGCGCTCCTCATGCATCGGCTGCGTATCAGGATCTAGAGCTCTCGAAGGGTCGCTGCACGCAGGCAAATCATCGACACTCAGCTCGATAGCTTCAACCGCATCTGCGGCCTGCTCAGGCGTTTGAGCAACTACCGCCGCAATGGCTTGGCCCACAAAGAGCACTTTGCCGTCGGCCAAAATCGGCCTATGCGGGATAAACGCCGGTTCTCCCTGCGCGTTTTTCAGTGCGGCGCGACACGGCAGACCGCCCAGATGCTCTAGATCTGCCGCGGTATAAACCGCCTCGACACCGGGGCGGTTCAGCGCCTCGCGGATATCCAGTTCGGTAATGTGTCCGTGTGCATAGGGTGACCGAAGTAGGCGTATGTAAAGCTGGTTCGGGCGGTTGATGTCATCAGTGTACTGACCGCCTCCCGTTATCAGGCGAGGATCTTCGCTGCGAGGAACACTTTGACCAATACCAAACTTCACGAAAAACGTTCCTCCAGCCCGATTTGCAGCGCGCGCGCCGCAAATATCTTGAATTTTAAGACGCGACCTCGGCAACCACCGGGTGACTTAAGGTGCCAATCGGTTTGACCTCAACTTCAATCAAATCACCGTCTTTCATAAACACTGGCGGGGTGCGCGCCGCGCCAACGCCACCAGGTGTGCCTGTAACAATCACGTCGCCGGGTTTCAGCTCTACAAAAGTAGAGCAGTAGGCCAAAATTTCGTCAAACCCGTGAACGAGCAAATCCGATGTGGCGTTTTGCATCACTTCCCCGTTGAGTCGGGTCGTGATTTCCATGGCATCAAGGTCGCCTATTTCATCGAGGGTCATCATCCAAGGACCAAAACCGCCAGTACTGGCAAAGTTTTTGCCCGGCGTAAATTGACTGGTCTGACGCTGATAGTCACGCACACTGCCGTCGTTGTAGATCGAAAAACCCGCAATGTAATCCTGTGCATGCTCGGGCTGAATACGTCGGCCCGCTTTACCGACAATCAGGGCTATCTCGCCTTCAAAGTCGAGAGAAGCAGATTCTAACGGACGTACCATCGGCGCGTTATGCCCCATCTGAGCATCTGCGAAGCGCACAAAGATCGTTGGATAACCCTCACCGCCTCGACCCGTTTCTTCCTGATGCGCTTTATAGTTGAGACCCACGCACATGATTTTTGCCGGTTCCGTTATGGTCGGCAGATACACCACATCGGCTAACGGCAGATCCGCATCGCTGCCGCAACTTTCTGCCAGCTGCGCTAACGCGTCGGCCGCTATCGCTTCTCCTAGAGATGAAAATGCGCTGCGCCCTCCCGCATCGACCACACCTTCCGCGCCTGCCGCTGCGGGCACGATATAACCAAATGTCTCCGATCCGTCACGTAAGAACGATAACCAGCGCATGAACCGACTCCTCTTCTTTTTATCGAGTGTATTTAGTCGAGCCCTTCTAGTCGAACATGATTACGCTACGCGCAATCTCGCCGGTTTCCAGAGCAGCCATGCCTTCATTGATATCCGACAGCGCAATACGGTTAGAGATCATATCGTCCAAGTGCAGCTTGCCTTGCAGATAGAAGTCAACAAAGCGCGGCATATCAACGCGGAAGCGGTTAGAGCCCATCATGGAGCCTTGAATTTTCTTCTCAGAAAGAAAATCTACGCCATGAAGCTCGACCATTTGACCCGGTGGAATCATGCCAATGACCGTAGCGGTGCCACCGGCGCGCAGCATTTTAAACGCTTGCTCTGCAGTAGCCTTCAGGCCAATCGCCTCGAATGAGTAGTGCACACCGCCGCCAGTCATCTCGCGGACTTTTTCAATTGCTTCACCGTCGCTGGCGTCGACCAAATCTGTGGCACCGAATTTGCGGGCCAGTTCCAGCTTCGAAGCCACCATATCGACGGCGATGATACGAGATGCCCCTGCCAGGGCGGCGCCATTAATCGCAGACAGACCAATGCCCCCGCAGCCAATTACGGCGACCGTTGAACCGGGCTCTACCGCAGCAGTATGAATCACCGCGCCAATGCCGGTGGTAACACCGCAGCCAATGAGCGCTGCCCGGTCCATGGGCATATCTTCGCGCACCTTCACCAAGGCGTGTTCGTGCACCAGCATCATTTCCGCGAAGGAGCCAAGCTGAGCGAAAGGGGTCAGAGGCTGATCGTTTTGACTGATACGCGGCTCTTCTTCGCCACCTCGGCTGGTTTCAGGCTCTTGGCACAAAGACAGGTGGCCGGTCAGGCATTGTTCGCAATGACCACAGAAAACCGATAAACAGGTGATGACATGGTCGCCGGGTTTGACGTAGTGCACATCGCTGCCCACTTGTTCAACAACACCAGCGCTCTCGTGGCCCAGCACCATGGGCAATTTGCCGGGGTAGCTGCCGTTGAAAAAGTGCATATCACTGTGGCAGATACCCGCTGCCTTAGTCCGAATCAACACCTCTCTCGGGCCAGGCTTGGAAACCGTGACTTCTTCGATTTCCATTGGCACGTTCACCTCGCGAAACACTGCAGCTTTCATGGCAACTCCCCATTAACTTTATTGATCGATGAGTGTGCCATAGCGGGAAAGGCAAAAGAATATCTAAGGATGTGCTTCTGTCGTCAAGCAACCGCAAAGCAGCCTAGAAGCCTAAGCGACAGCCAACTTGTTGTCGGGCTGCCGCGGAAAAAAACGGCTTGCAATCAACACAGCCCACCTAGATCAGCCGCAACAATGGCCAATGCGGCATCCATCGCTGCGCGCATGCCTGTGGCATCTGCGATCCCTTTGCCGGCTATGTCAAAAGCCGTGCCGTGATCCACCGATGTGCGCACCATGGGTATGCCCAATGTTGCTGTGGTGGATTGGTGGAAGTTATGCACTTTTATCGCGATATGTCCTTGATCGTGATAGAGGGCCAATACCACGTCGAACTCTCCGGCTATCGCCCGATTGAAAATCGAATCTGCGGGTAGTGGCCCGGTGGCGTCGACGCCTGCCTGTTTCGCGCGAGCGACCGCAGGCATCAGTTCATCAATCTCTTCGCTGCCCAGTAACCCGCCCTCACCACCGTGGGGGTTAAGTGATGCCACCGCGATACGTGGGCGCTCTAGCCCCCAACGGGTGAGGGTATCGTGAATCAAATGCAGCTTGCCCAGCACCTGCTCTGCCGTAACGAACGCTACGGCTTTCGCCAGCGACTTGTGGGTAGAGAGATGCACAACACGCAAGCCCGGGGTCATCAACATAGTGGCGGTTTGCGCAACGCCTGCTAAACGCGCCAGTATTTCTTGATGGCCTATGTCGTTTACATAGCCCGCTGCGTGAATAGCTTCTTTGTTGATCGGCGCCGTCACCATGGCCGCGAGTTCACCCTGCAGGCAGTGGTTTGCCGCCCACTCTATTGCTTGTACGGCTAAACCTCCGCAGCTGGACTGCACCTGACCAAAGCAAAAATCTGCGGGTTGCGGCAGGCCGAGATCCACTAAATTCCAGCCCCGGGCGGCCTCGGCTGGCGACTGTATTTCGTTAAGCGACGGTAAACTTTGAGCCAGCGCCTTCGCGCCACGCTCTAATGCCCAGCGGGTACCTACGACAACCC
>CAJWZG010000026.1 GCA_913049565.1 uncultured Gammaproteobacteria bacterium | reverse complement strand
CGACTTCTACTATGAAATGGAAGAAGCCGGTGTGCTCGATAAAATTTCACTGGTCTTTGGCCAGATGAATGAGCCTCCTGGCAACCGATTACGGGTCGCATTGACCGGTCTAACTATGGCCGAAAAATTCCGCGATGACGGCCGTGACGTTCTACTGTTTGTAGACAACATCTACCGCTATACCCTGGCGGGTACCGAAGTGTCCGCATTGCTGGGCCGCATGCCATCGGCGGTCGGCTATCAGCCCACGCTGGCGGAAGAGATGGGCGTACTGCAAGAGCGTATTACGACGACTAAGGCAGGCTCCATTACCTCCGTGCAAGCGGTATACGTTCCAGCTGACGACCTAACTGATCCATCGCCAGCAACAACGTTTGCGCACTTAGATTCAACGGTTACGCTATCTCGCGCTATCACCGACTTAGGCATCTATCCAGCTGTTGACCCACTCGACTCCACCAGTCGGCAGCTGGATCCATTGGTTGTAGGTGAAGAGCACTACAATGTAGCTCAACAAGTGCAGCAGGTATTGCAGCGCTATCAAGAGTTGCGCGACATTATAGCGATTCTTGGTATGGACGAATTGTCAGAAGAAGATAAGCAATTGGTCTATCGTGCGCGCAAAGTTCAGAAGTTCTTCTCTCAACCCTTCTTTGTTGCAGAGCAATTCACTGGTAACTCAGGAAAGTTTGTCAGTCGCGAAGATACGGTACGAAGCTTCAAGGCGATATTAGACGGTGAATACGACCATCTGCCGGAAGACGCTTTCTACATGGTTGGCGGCATTGAAGACGCCATCGAGAAAGCGAAAACTATTTAGCGAAGACCCACTTCACAAGTCGTTAGCAAAAAGCATGATATGCCAACCCTACGCAGGTCGGCTGAAAAAAAACTGTTCAATGCAGCATAGAGAGGTAGCAACGTGGCGATATTACAGTGCGAGATTGTCAGTGCCGAAGAGTCACTCTTTTCGGGTGCTATCACGTCGCTTTCTGTGCGCGGCACGATTGGTGAGTTAGGGATAACGCCAGGCCACGCACCCTTGCTTACAGGTATAAACCCCGGAGCAGTGACGCTGTGTTTGGAAGACGGCTCTGAGGAGCTCTTTTATGCTTCTGGTGGCTACCTTGAAGTTCAACCAGGCTTTGTTACCTTGCTTGCAGATACCGCGTTGCGAGCAGAAAGTCTTGATGAAGCGCGAGTGGAAGAGGCCCGTCTTCAAGCTGAGAAGGCGATGGAAGATCATAACGCCGAAACAGAATTTTCTTCGGCTGCGGCAATGATGGCAGAGGCATTAGCCAAACAGCGGACACTCGAAGAGCTGAGACGCCGCCGGCGTTAAACCCTACAGGGCTCTAACTCCCTTCAAACCCTGAGGGTATACTGTTTACCAAGCAACTCCGGGGACCTCGTATGAGTCTGCACGCCATAATTCTTGCTGCCGGAAAAGGCAGCCGGATGAAATCTAATACTCCTAAAGTACTCCACGAGCTCGCCGGTGTGCCCATGCTTCACCGCGTTATCGCGGCGGCTACAGAGCTTGATGCAAATCAGATTCATTTGGTTCTAGGTCATGGTCTAGAGCAGATCGAAGCCAGCCTAACCAAGCAGAACTTAAAAACAAAAACAGTACTGCAAGCCGAACAACTGGGGACCGGGCATGCAGTGAAGCTCGCGCTTGGCCACATCCCAAAGGAAGCGATAAGCCTTGTCTTGTATGGCGATGTACCGCTGCTTTCCAGCAAAACTCTGTCCGAATGTGTTGCTATAGCCAAGACTGGAAGGCTGGGGATCGTCACGGCAGATTTTAAAGAACCTGCTGAACTGGGGCGTATTGTTCGCAACACTGAAGGAAATATTAACGCCATCGTCGAGTACCAAGATGCGAGTGTCGAGCAGCGCTGTATTACCGAAGTTAATTCGGGGATTTTAGCGGCACCCACTGAGCTTCTGCGTAATTGGCTTGGCCGCGTTGAGCCCAACAATAAGCAAGGCGAGTACTATCTCACAGATGTTGTGGGGCTAGCTGTGCAAGATGGAGTCGACGTTCGAAGCGTCGTCGTTGAGGATGAGAGAGAGGTAATGGGGGTCAACGATCGCGTTCAGTTAGCTGAAGCCGAACGACATTACCAGCGGCAGTGTATCCACTACCTGATGACTCAAGGCGTCACCTTTGCTGACCCGGCGCGAGTCGATGTTCGCGGAACCCTAACTTGCGGGATAGACTGCTTTATCGATGTAAACACTGTTTTCATCGGTGATGTTGTTCTGGGTGAAGGCGTAAGCGTCGGTTCTAGCAGCGTTATCGAAGACAGCACCATTGGTTCGGGAACACTGATCGAATCTCATACCGTGATTGTTGGTGCATCTATAGCGGACTCGTGTCTCTTAGGCCCATTCGCTAGAATTCGGCCGGGCAGTCAGTTCGGCACCGGCGTAAAAATCGGTAATTTCGTAGAAACCAAGAAAGCGGAGCTAGCCTCCGGAGCCAAAGCAAGTCACCTTGCCTATCTTGGTGATGCGAGTATTGGAGCCGGTGCGAACATTGGGGCCGGTACCGTCACATGTAATTATGATGGCGTAGAAAAACATTTTACTCAGATAGGCGCCGGGGCTTTTGTAGGCACCAACAGTACATTGGTCGCGCCTTTGGAGGTTGGTGATAACGCGTTTATTGCAGCAGGATCTACGGTTACCTCTACAGTAGAAGCTGACTCGCTGGCTGTCGGCAGGGCTCGTCAGCGCACGATTAGCAACTGGCTGAGCCCTTTCAAGCGTAAGAATCGATCCGACTAGATCCAAATGTTGCGAAGAGCCTGGTTCAGTCGGGTGCATTGCACTAAGTAAAAGGAAAGTCTATGTGTGGCATTGTTGGCGTGGTCGCTAAACGAAGTGCAACTCCGATCCTTATTAGAGGTTTACAGCGCCTCGAATACCGTGGCTACGATTCGGCAGGCCTGGCCACGACTAGCAAAGATGGCGGTATCACGCGATTGCGGCGGGTCGGTAAAGTTCAGAACCTAGTGAACGCAAACGAAAAACAACCTGTAGCAGGTGGTACTGGTATCGCTCACACACGTTGGGCAACGCACGGCAAAGTGACCGAAGCGAACGCACATCCCCACTTTTCTGCCTCGCGAACACAAACACCCGATATATGTTTGGTGCATAACGGCATTATCGAGAATTACGCGATTTTGCGTGAAGAATTGCAAAACCTTGGCTACCAGTTTGAATCGCAAACTGATTCAGAAGTTATCGTGCATCTCGTCCATCATTATGTCGGCGATACCGGCGATTTCTTCGCGGGCGTGCGCCAGGCTGTGAAGCGTTTAGAAGGCGCTTACGCACTCGCCATCATTGCTGCAGGGGAAAATGATCGGATTATTGCAGCGCGCCAAGGGTGCCCACTAATCCTAGGTAAGGGTATCGGTGAGAACTATCTTGCGTCGGATGTGTTGGCGTTGCGGGCAGTTACAGATCGATTCATCTATCTGGAAGAGGGTGATTTGGTAGATCTTCGCCCTGATCGCGTCGATATTTGGAATATTCATGACGAATCCGTGATTCGGGCAGATGTAAAAGTACAGATGGAAGAGGATGACGTGGAGAAAGGCAACTACCGCCACTTCATGCAGAAAGAGATGTACCAGCAGCCCGAGGTTGTTCGGCGGGCGTTAGAAGGCCGCGTGGGCAAGGATAGAGTTCTCGACGCCGCCTTAGGCGAGGCTTCGCAGGAGCTATTGGCCAAGGTGGAATCTGTGACTATTGTAGCTTGTGGCACGAGCTATCTTGCTGGAAGTGTGGCCCGTTATTGGATCGAAGAACTGGCGGGGATTCCCTGCCAAGTCGAAATTGCCAGTGAATACCGCTATCGCAAACCCGCGACGCAAAAAAACAGCCTGTTCATCACGATTTCTCAAAGCGGTGAGACAGCAGACACATTGGCGGCCTTGAGGCTTGCTAAGGAGAATGGATTTTTAGCGACGATGACGCTGTGTAACGTCCCCACGTCTGCAACGGTTCGTGAATCTGACATCGCTATGATGTTGAATGCCGGAACAGAAGTTGGCGTTGCCTCAACTAAGGCATTCGTCGCGCAAACGACAGCGTTGTTGTTAATGACGTTGTTACTGGCACGCGGACGAGGGCTCGATCCAAGTTTCGAGATGGAAGTTGTCGGTGAATTAAAAAAACTACCGGAAGTCATCTCGTCCTTGTTAACTCTTGACGACCGCATTGCCAAACTAGCAAAAACGTTTGCCGACAAAGACCATGCTCTGTACCTCGGTCGAGGTAGCTTGTATCCCATAGCACTGGAAGGAGCGCTGAAACTCAAAGAACTCTCCTACATTCACGCAGAGGGCTATGCCGCTGGAGAGCTAAAGCATGGTCCCTTGGCACTGGTTGATGAAAATATGCCAGTAGTGGCACTCGCACCTAACAACGAATTGTTGGAAAAGCTTTATTCAAATTTGCAAGAAGTGCGCTCGCGCGGCGGAGAACTCTTTGTGTTTGTTGAAGAGGGGGTCACTGTAGCACCCGAAGAAGGTGTGACGCATATTGAAATGCCAAGGTGCCACACGTATCTAGCGCCGATAGCCTATGTCGTACCGCTACAGCTGCTGGCTTATCATATCGCTCTGATCAAAGGCACAGATGTAGACCAGCCTCGTAACCTCGCGAAATCCGTCACCGTGGAATAGCGCAAGCGTCTATTGACACCTAGATTCGACCAAATTCCAGCTTTTATCTAGGTGCGTCGCGGCACATAGGTAAGAGAAGCCTTGCGCATCGATGTTTAACTTTTCTGCCCTAGATATCCCCGTTATGTTGGCTCCCAAGGCTGGTGGCTTCAATACACCTGAATTGGTTGCCGCTGTTGCAAATGCCGGCGGTGTCGGAAGCTTTGGGTTTGCCTACATGTCTGGTGCCGATGTTGATACAGCCCTCGGCACATCAGCAAAGTTAACTTCCGGACCAATCAACGCCAACTTCTTTGTGTTTCCTGAGGTGCTGACGCCCCAACCCGAACAAGTGGCCGCCGCCCTTGACGCTCTACCAGCTCACATACGAAGAGCCGCTAATCCGATTGTGTAGCCATACGCGCCCGTCCTCGCGCATCAGCTTGAGGGAGTGTGGGATCATCGACCGGCGATGCTCACTTTTCACTTTGGTATACCTGATGTGTGCATTATCGAGGAAGCTCACTTACGGGACATTGCTGTAGGCATCACTGCAACTTGCCCGGCAGAAGCACAACGCATTGAGGCCGCCGGGGCAGACTTTGTGGTTGCGCAGGGATGGGAAGCCGGGGGTCACAGGGGTTGCTTTGACGCTGATGCCGCTGACACCCAGTTGGCTACTGCCAAGTTGATTCCTGCGATACGCAACCGCACCAATCCTCCCATTGTTGCTGCAGGAGGCTTGATGAATGGGCAGGACATTCGTCGAATGATCTCCGCTGGGGCCGCAGCGTGTCAGCTTGGAACTGCTTTTCTCTGCTGCGATGAAGCGGGCACACCGCAAAGCCATCACGCTTTATTGTTGGATAAACCACCTCGGGCCACGGAGTTTACTCGTGGGTTCTCTGGTCGACCTGCACGAGAGATTTTCAATCAAGTTATGCAAATAATGCGGCATAAATCGGTGCGCGGGTTTCCTCTGCAGAACACGACGACAAGTTCCATAAGAGGACGGGCTTTGCAGGCCAATGATCCAGAATTTCAAGGTTTTTGGGCGTGAAGCGGCTACTGGAAGATTAGGTCGTTGTCTGCGTCAATGCTGATGCAAGCCCTGCGGCTAGACCTAGGTGCACCAGATATCTAAGTTGCAGGGTCACCATCTTGGGTTTCTTCATCCTCACTACTTTCTGAGCTATCTGTTTCGCTGGTCAAAAATCCTAGCGGCATAAGAGGGTGATCTAGTGACAGAGATTCCGTTATCTCTCGGGCTAGTGTGGCCGATACGTCAAGCAACGCGGCCGGCGTAATAAGACTTTGCTGATATTTGGAGCCCAGGACGAAGTATTGGTCGCAATAGGATTGTGGAAGATAGACCCATACAGCGCCGCCGACGGTTTTCACTTCTCGGTAGCAAGGTGCCGTCGGTTTAGCGGGTGGTTTGCCGCCGCTAGCATTGCTGGCGGCTACAGCGTCGATATAGGCTTCCGTTCGCTTCGCGCCGTCGATGAATGTCATATCGATGAAGGCTTGGGTCCTGTTGCCCAGAACAGATTTGAGTTTGCGAGTATCTCGCGTTCCTTGAGGTAAGGCAGCAGCGCTTTCATAGAACGACTTGGCTTTTTGCCGTTCCTTAGTGTTTTTCATTCCTTTGAAAAAACCCATGTCGTCACCCCTCTCCGTCGTGGTGCAATACAACCATGTTAGACAAATTTAACGGGGTCATAACTCAACTCATCAGCCCCCGAAGTTTCCCTGCTGTCTCAGAGATGATTTGGCTTACCCGAGACTCGCTGACGTCTAAGATGGCACCGATTTCCTTAAGGTTCATTTCCTCTTGGTAATATAAGGCCAGCACAATTCTTGCTCGCTCGGGCAGCAACTCGATCGCTTCCGCTAGTGCGGTCACAAGCTGTTCTCGTTCAAGCGACTGATCTGGACCCTCCTCTAGCTCACTGGCTTCCTCGAAGTTGGTAGGCATCGCGTCGGAACTGACGATATCTACCCCTTCAGCAATTAGCCGTTCCTTTTCGTAAGTTGCGATGTTCTTGCCAAGGTGATTGGCAATCTCGGCACTCTTTGGGGCTCGGCCGTATTCTTTACTGAGCGCTGAAATCGCTTGGTCTTGTTCACGCTTTAAGGTGATTGCCGAACGCGTTGAATAGGAAATGCGCCGAACTTCATCGAGCATGGCGCCTCTAATGCGTGTTTTAGCAAACATCTCAAAGTCGATGCCGCGAGAAGGTTCGAAAGCGCGTTGGGCATGAATCAAGCCCTCCATGCCGGCCTGTATAAGGTCGTCAGTGGCGATGGTCGCTGGGAGGCGAGTACGCAGGTGGAAAGCGATTCGCTTTACCAAAGTGTAATGTTGCCCAATCGATACGCCGGAGGCGTCTCGCTGTTCTTCGTATGCGTCAATACTGGCCATTATCAAGCCTTCTCTTGCATGTCATGAGAGGGAGTGTTTTGGCCAATCAAGTCCGACAGTGCGCGAGATATCTGCATAAAATTTCGGGCAGCGTTGCTGCTAGGATAATGTTCTATAACCGTTTCTCTCTTGCGCGTTACCTGGGCGAACATTTCGTCCTGTAAGACACTGGCAAGGTAACCGATAGGCTCCTCTAAAAACTTCATGCACACCACGTTCATCCGATCAAACAGGGCCTTTCCAGATTGCTCTGACGCTACCCGGTTAGGTACCAAGTAGAGACTCTTCATGCGATCTTTGCGGCTTTCGAGTTTGATCAGGCCATAAGCATCGGCGATCGACGCTGGTTCATCTTGCATAACAAGCAGTCTTATAGAACACCCGTCTAGAAAACTCATATTTGCGCTGGACAACCCCGCTGCAGAATCTATCAACAACACGTCTAGGTCGGTATAAGTTTGTAAAATTTGGTCGATTAATGAAGTTGCTTGAATTGAAGTGATGTTGGCCAGCGATTGGTTGCCCGATGCTCCCGGAATCAGCAGCAGCCCCTGAGGCGTTTCAACAGTCACTTCTAAAACGGTCTTTTGCCCATCGAACACGTGACCCACGTTCAGCGGAGCGTTTACACCCAATAAGATTTGTGAATTTGCCAGCCCTAGATCTGCATCGAGCAGGCCAACTCTTAGGCCCTGAGTGCATAAAGCCAGCGCAAGATTTACGGCAACAGTCGATTTGCCAACGCCGCCTTTTCCGCTGGCAATGCCAATTATGCTGGTTGAGATTTGGGGCTGAGACATAGGGGTAAAAGTATCACCGTCTGTTCACGTCAAGTATATAGCTTATTCTTCTAACGTATTGGCCGAATTAGCTTTTTCCGAATCTGAAATGGGTTCGTCAATGATATGGCCGTTAACGCCGGAAACTCGTGCGTTAACGTTATCAAGGGCGATCAACAAAGAATTCAAATCCTTGGCTAGGTCAAACCGCGTTATCAGTGTTGACGACATGATCCAAGGCAATGTCGAGTGCAATGGCTCTATAACACTTGGAGCACTATCCGCGGCAAGGCAAAGGTGAGGTAAAAGCTCGTTGTCTGTAACCAGCGAAACCAAGGCTACGGGGTCGTCGAGCAATGAGGCATGAGTGTCTATCAAAATTTGATGATTAGAGCGGTATCGCTCAATCAACTGACCTAGCTGGGTCAGGCTACTGGTCTGCAAAAACGCCACACCGATGTTCTGACAAAACGCCGCTAAGCCGTTGTCATCCACTTTTGCCGGCTTGTTGAGCGGATTGCGATAAGGCTGAGTGTCCATTTGCAGTGATATCACCACTAAGCTAGAGGTAGGAAGCTGTTGTAGTTGTTGCTCTACAAGGCTGGCAACTGCCGTAGTTTTGCCCGAACCGGGATAGCCAACAAAAGCGTGCACCCCAGCCCAATCCTTCTGCGTTAACAATGGTTCGCAGATTAGGGTTTCGACTTGCTCCGCAATAAGCACACCCCTATCTCCCATAGATCCCTTCGTCTGCTGCTTTATGGAAGCCATGGCTAGCTGCGCTTTACGCAGTGGCGACTCGGCGGCCGCTTGGGATTCAAGCTGCGATCTGAGGCGCGCTAAGTCCTCTTGAATAGCCTTCATCATGGCCTGCATGTCGCGGCTTTCAGGCGGGAACGCAGGCGATTGAGCCATTGCCGGATCGGTCTTTGCTTTTGGCGCCGGCGCCTTAAAGGGTTCCTCTGCTCCGGCAGTGGCAGGATCGATGCTTAAGGCACTATCAAACTCTCTACCGAATGCTTGCGCGATTCGTTCATCCGACTTGGCGCGAGGGAGTGCGTTCGTTGAGACATTGTCTGCGGCGACTCGATTCAACAAAGATGCGACCGTAGACGTCGCCTCACTAATGTCTATCTGCTCTTTGGTCATTTCAGCGTCTGATGGTTTCGTGCTGTTGTTGCGTTTTTGCTCCTCAACAGCGCAGATCATTTCGGTCTTATTGCCAACCTTGTTGGTTGAGATGATCAGAGCGTCGTCACCGTATTCTGCGCGCACCTGATCCATCGTGGCTTTGCTGTCGATACCGATAAATCGTTTTAGTTCCATAGCTATTCTCAGCAGACGTTATGTCTGTTCTTCCTCACGTTCGTTAACTTCGATCGACGATACAACGCTGATGGGTTGGTCATCGGGAATTTCTGTGTAGCACAGCACGGTTAAATCTTTCGTGCTGCGGCGGAGTAAGCGTGCCAGCCAAGGTCGTAAAATAGGCGATACGACTAACACAGCTGGCAGGTCTTGTTGTTCTAATTCTTCAATAGTTGACCGGATTGAAGCGAAGAAGCTCTCAGCAAGCGTTGGCTCCAAAGCGATCTCGTCATAACTGTTGGCTCTTGATACTAGGTCTGTGAGCAGTTGCTCCAAAGTTGGGTCCAGTGTCATAACCGCCAATGTTTCATCAGGGTCAATAATGTCTTGCACAATTAGGCGAGCGAGCTTGGGTCGAACTAGGGCGCTTAACTGGCCGGCATCCTGAGTTCGGCCAGACTCCTCGGCCAAGGTTTCTAAGATAGTTCGCATATCGCGAAGCGGCACGCGCTCTCTAAGTAAGCTTTGCAAGACGCGAACCACTGTACCGAGCGTTAACTTTTCAGGAATAAAGTCTTCTACGAGTTTGGGCGAAGTTTCTGCAATTTTATCAATCAGCTGTTGAGCAACATCGTAGGTCATGAGCTCGTCGGCGTTATTTTTAATCACACTGTTAAGATGCGTTGCGATAACCGTGCTGGCATCTACAACGGTATAGCCGACGGCTTGAGCATATTCCCGCTCGCCAGGCTCTATCCACACTGCTTCCAGACCAAAAGCAGGATCTTTGCCTGGTTCGCCAGCAATTTCACTGAGCACGTTACCGGGATTAATGGCCATTTCTTTGCCACTTGAGATGTTACCGACACCGCGCACAGAGCCGTTAATGACAATCTGATACGCGTCAGGTGCGCTGTCTAAATTGTCCCGAATGCGTATCGAGGGCAGAAGAAAGCCCATCTCAGCAGAGAGCTTTTTGCGAATTCCTTTTAGGCGATTAAGTAAGCGTCCTCCGGTATCTGCGTCGACCATTGGAATTAAGCCGTAGCCCAGTTCCAGGCTGATGACATCTACCTGCCCGGCATCGTCCCATCCAAGCTCAAGCAGATTGGGATCCTCGGGTTCTGTGGCAGCTTCAGGTCTAGGATCCGGGGCGCCTTGCGGCCCGGCAAGAGATCCACCCGAGAAGCTCTGCTGTATGTAATAGCCCAAGCCTAAAGCGGTAGCACCTAACAGTAAGAAAATCATATTTGGCATACCGGGCACCATGCCCATGAGAGTCAATATGCTGCCGGCGATGTAAAACGCGAGAGGGTTGGCAAGTTGTTTACTGGCTTGGTCAGGGGTCGATTCAGAGGTGGTAACGCGCGTAACGATGATAGCGGTGGCAAGCGATAAAATAAGCGCTGGAAGCTGCGCAACTAGCCCGTCACCGATCGTTAAAAGAATGTAGGCCCGCGCAGCGTCTGAGATACTCATATCGTACTGGAACAAACCAATGAGTAATCCACCGACGAGGTTAATCAATAAGATTAGTAAACCGGCGACAGCGTCACCGCGCACAAACTTAGACGCGCCGTCCATTGAGCCGAAGAAGTCTGATTCCTGGGCAACTTGAGCACGGCGGAGTTTAGCGGTCTCTTGGTCGATTACGCCTGCGTTTAGATCTGCATCGATGGCCATCTGCTTGCCCGGCAAGGCATCCAACGTAAATCGCGCAATAACTTCAGAGACTCGTCCGGCACCCTTAGTGATGACGATAAAATTGATAATCATCAAAATAGCGAAGACGATAAAACCAACGACGTAATTACCACCGATGACGAACTCGCCAAAAGCGGCGATAACTTTGCCCGCAGAATCGCCGCCTTGGTGGCCTTCAAGCAAAACAACTCGAGTCGAGGCAACGTTTAGCCCCAAACGAAGCATTGTTGCGAAAAGAATAATGGTCGGAAATGACGAGAAATGGAGAGTCTCTGCTGTATTCAGAGCGACCATGATGATTAACAAAGCCAAAAGAATGTTGAGCGTGAAAAAGAAATCCAGCATCACCGGCGGCAGTGGCAGGATCAGCATCGTTAAAATAACGATGACCGCCGCAGGCATGGCCAGCGACGACCACGGCATGGCTGCCGTCAATTGTCGGAGTTCTGACAGATTTAGTGCTGAAGTGGCCATGGAACTTTATCTAACCCTGCTTTTCACGCAAAAAGTGTCGAAAAGGCCGCCACTCCAGTGAGAGGCGCCCCGTTTGCAAGGTGGCTGCACAAACCATGCCTAAAAAAGAAACCCGGCAGCAAATAGCCGCAATTCAAGAAATGCGCTGGTCTGCCGATGGTTACAACATAGGGAAAAAGCAACGGTGAAAAGGAAGTGTTACTCATGCGCTATAACGAAAATATGACTCCGAACCGTGCGAGATTGGCCCAAGTGGCATTTTCCGCGTTATGCGCTGTGCTGTTGATGGCGGGCTGCGCCGCTGAGCAGCGGACGCAATCGTTGTATCCCGTTTCAGAGGCGGATGGGTTAGTGGCCTCAGGCTATGCCGTTATCGCTTCTCAGCGTGGCGATACTCCTGCGCAGCAGCGTCTGATGGCGATCAAGGCCAGTAAACTCGACGCGTATCGTGCACTAGCCGAGCAAGTATATGGTCAGTACGTAAACGCGACTGGGACGATGACAGATATGTCAGTTACCGAAGATCATCTCAAGAGCCGGGTTGAAGGCGTGATCTACGGCGCCCGAGTGGTCAGCATTACGCCCATAGGTGAAGAAACCTACGAGACGAAATTGTCTTTGTCACAACCGGTAATCGATGAGCTGGTTAGAAACTACATGCAGCAGCCCAGCGCCGGTAGATGAGCAATCTATGGCACTTTTAAGGCCAGAACTGTTGTCAGCAAAATATCGATATGTCGAGCGAGCGAGCTATCTAACCTTTATCTTGCTGATTTTAAGTACTTACTCACATGCTCAGGAAAGCGCTGACTTTGCCAGATTCCAGCCTAGCCCGGTGGCAGCAACGCCCGTCGATGCTGAGAATCAGCTGCGCCAGCTCAAGCAGGCTTTCTTGACGCTTGCGATGGACCATGAGGCTCAGGTGGCTGCGAGCGGCTGGACAGCTAGTGATGGCAGCATGGGCGAGGACGTAATGGTTTTTAGTGGACTGCAGCTCGAGAAGTTACGCCCGGTTTTACGTCGAAATCGTTTCGGGGTGGAAACGACTGAGCTGATATATGCAGCGCATGCCTCATTAGACGCCTGCAATTCGAAATCCGTCAGGCCCCAGCGCCTTGGGGTAGTCATTTCTACGACCTCGGGCGGCAACCCTGATATCCAGAACATGGCTCGTGACGCGGGCCGACTTCTGCACGGTAATATCCGCGATGCCTTTACCGAGGGAAAGCTGACGAGCATCTCAACCATCGTAGATGCGCGTTCATCCAGAGAGGATGGAATGTCAGCGTATCAGCGATATATGACAGCAGCACCCGCGAGCGTGGCAGACATGCAGTTATTGGTGCAGATTACCGCGCTAGATGACCGGTCTATTGTCCAAACTCTGGGGCTATTCGAACGTGTGCGATCTGGCAAAACGTTAAATTTGCAACTGAGCCTAGTTGCGCGCGACGGCGTTGTGTTTTCTCAAGAGCATAGCGTTTTGCTAGGCTCCTCCCGACAGCTCAGAGTTAATCAGCTAGCCTGGTTAGAGTTACCTGAGGCTGCCAAAAAAGATCTCGCTATGTGGATTCATTCAGCACTGGTGAAACTCAATCAAGCCGTCGTCTGTCATGCTGAATCTGCCTTGGCATTGGGTATGGAGAGTGGCCAGATAACATTGGTAGGCGGACGAGATGCTGGCATTTACGTCGGTCAGCGTATGGCTATTCTGCCGAAGGGCAGCACCCTTCGTGTCAGGGGATTGCAACAGTCCTTGGGTGTAGTTGGGTTGGCTGAGGTTGTCCGAGTGGGTCCGCGAACGTCAGCATTAGAGATATATGCGGGCCCTAGGCTTGCCGATCTGTCTGACATGATGGCCATTCCCGTGTCAGCATTGTCTCTATAAATAATAGGCATCCAGGAAACATCTCATGCAATTTCACCTTAAACCCCACCGCCCGAGAGACGATAAAACCGCTGGTTTTAAACTCTGGTTGCTGCCTTTATTGGCGGCTCTCCAAGGCTGCAACGCCTTGGGCGTTGAGTTGGTCGATAGCGCAGAGCTCGCAGAGCTCAAAAGCGCTTCAGTGCCGGCCGTTGCGGAAACTGTTGATGAGTCAGAGCTCGACAACGCTTTGTCAAAAATGGTCTCAGAGCTTGAGCGATCCCTGGAGGCTGCGACCATCCAAGCTAAAGAGGACGCTATCGCTCAGGACGGAACCTATGTCGTTAAGCGCGGCGACTACCTAGATAAAATTATAAGCAAAACTATCGGCGATGCTCCGCTGCGAAGAGATATAATGCGAAGTGCGTTTGTGCGCGCAAACCCGCATGCCTTTATGCGCTCGAATCCTAATTGGCTGCTCGCCAATAAAAAGCTCAAGGTTCCAGAGGTCGAAGACATCAAGAAGGTGATCTTCACTGACGCTAGTCGGCGCCGAAAAGCACAACAATACAGTGAGAATCCATATGAAGGTTGGATTCAGTTCCCCTAACCAGCCGATGGCCACCGTCGCGGCGGCGGGCACGACATCGACTCAGGTTGAGGTTACTGGTGCCTCAGGTAGCCAGCCTCTGCCAAATGCAACTGCGCAACCGCAGCCACAAGGGCAGCCAAACACGGCTGTATCACCCCGGCTAAATACCCATGCCCCAGCACCGGCAATAACGCAGATACCAACGGGTAGCGTAAGCGTATCCCAGTCCCCAGCATCGCCGGCTGAGCTCATTAGCTCAGTACAGACTAAACCGACGCCATCTCTACAAACGCAAACACAAGAACAACAAACACTATCGAAACTAGTTCTACCGCCTCTAACATTTCAGCGCGGGTTACTTCCGACATCTCCCAGTATTGCTGCTAACCTAGTGCCGGCTCGAGTGCTAAGCTCGCCGCCACTAAGCGTTACACCTCAGGCAGATGCGGTGAAACCGCAGGGTCCAGCGAACAACTTTTTGACCGCGCTGTTAAGTTCTATAGCGACACAAACCAGTCGACAGGCAACGCCTGGGGCGCTCAATGTAGGATCATTGCCGCAACTACTCAGCGCGAGTAGTGTTACTCACTCGTCAGCGCCTGCCAGCCCCGCTGCAAATCGCTCAGGCAGAGTAGAATCTAGTGCAGGGCAACGACCAGCGCCGAATACGCAAAGCACAGAATCCGCTTCTCGGGTGATCGGGCTTAGTCTGCGCGGTGGCCCCGGTAATTTAGTGACCAGCCTTGCATCTACTATGGCGGTAGGCGAAAGCTCATCCGCGGGCAATCGTCTGTCGGCTCAGGCAGCGCGCGCGGGATCGGCCAATGCGACGCCGGGGAACTTCATACCGGGGACACTGTTGCCACCATTACCAAACTCGGCTGCGAAAACAGAGGCTCTACGAGGCCCGATGGGTCTATTGAGTTTGAATCAACCGAGCCACATGTTGTCGGGTAACGGCGATAATACTCAAGGAAAAACTGGAGGAAGGATGCTCAGTCCTGAAGGTGTCAACATGATGCCGCGCCCAAACACCGTATACGTTGAGGGAGCAGCGGCAGGCGTGCGTATTGAACCCGAGCAAGCTAGGTTGCTGGGATTGCGGGCGGGCGAAACAATCAATGCCGTAGTGACACAGCGCAGCGATGGCAATGTGTTATTGGTTGGCAACCAGCAAATTCCGATACCAGAGCGTATGAATTTGCCGCAAGGCCAATTGTCTTTGCTGATGCGAGTGATGTCCGGCCAACCCGTGCTGGCTTTAACCGATCCGAGCCTCGCCGCCAAAGTTGCTGCAGCAAATCAGCGTGCTGAAGCAGACGGTCGCTTCGCCCGGCTTCTGAGTCATGTTGGAACATTTCATCTGTCTCAGCTGTTTAGTCCGGGAAGATTACCGATGATGGCCGAACAATCAGCAAGTCCTGAGCTGCGGAATAGCCTAGCGGCGTTGCTCTTGGATTCGCGGCAACTTAATAGCATCAGCCTGCGACAAATTTTTCAAAATACCGGTCTGTTCACGGAGCATCAGGCGACCTTAAACCCGGCGCAGGCTGCTCCAGGATTAAAGTCGATGCTTATGGCTTTGAGAGCATTGATGCAGTCGAGACAAATGGATACAACGGCCATTTCTGGAGCCATTGACGAGATTGAAGCCAGACAATTAGATTCTTTGGCGCAGCAGACCACCGGACGATCGCATTACGCATGGATGATCCCATTCTCGGATCAATACCCGGTGTTTATCCAGCTTCAGCATCACGAGAGCGCAAAAGAGGGTGACGCGCCCTCGCAAGATAGTTGGAGTGTGGATTTGGAGGTAGGTTTATCAGCAAATGTTTCTATGGCTGCAAACGTGCGCGTCGGTAATGAAGGGTCTCTAGCGCTGCGGCTTTGGCTGCCAGATCCAACATTTTATCGTGCTGCTAATGAAGGCAGGGACCAACTTGAAAGCTTGCTTGCAGGTGCAGGACTAGCCCTCGCTGGCCTCAGCATCTACCCGGTAGCGAGAGATGCCGGTAGCGTCAACGATGGCCAGCAGCGTGTTGGGGTATCTATCGATGCCTAGGCGAGAAACCCCTTTCGGTTGGACAACGATCGATGAGCCGCCAACGGCCCAAGCCGCAGCAAATATCGAGTCGAAGAAAGCGGTCGCCCTGCTCTACGAGCAGGTACGTGCGCCAGTTTTGGTTGCCAAGGGAGAGGGCGCGTTTGCAGAAGAAATAATTGAGGTGGCAAAAGCCGCAGGAGTGCACTTAGCAGAAGATCCTGTCTTGGCAGAAACACTGTCTTACCTGCAGCTTCAGCAAGAAATTCCTGAAGATGTCTATGTCGCGGTGGCGACAGTACTGGCGTGGGCGTATTGGCTTAAAGGTGAGGCGCCCCAAGTACTGACGGAGCGATAAGGAAGTGACTAACGCTTGGGGCGCATGCGCCCCATCTTGTCATAAAGGTCGCTGTGATTATCGGCGCTGCGCTGAGTTAGTGAAGACAGCACGGTTCTCACAACCTCCAGCTGGCGTTTAAGCAACAAATCGTTACGAATATGAGCTTCTTTGCATTCGTTCAGCAGTGTGCGCGCTTCGTTCCAGAGTGGATCCGACGTATCGTCGCTGGTGAAAGGGTCGTCTTGCTCGGGAGCGTCAATCGACGTGCTTTGAGGCCATTGCATCTGGATAGATTGCAGAAGCTCGACCTTGCGCACTTGAACCGTTTCAAGGTGGTCGAGGTTTTTTTCCGAAAGCGCGATGAACTCCTCTTCCAATGTATTCTTGAGCTGATTGCCCAAGGTCAGAATGTCGCGAATGAGTAACGCGTCAGACATCGGAGCTACGTTAACCCGGCAGGTAGGGCCAAAACTAAATTAAACGTTCCAATTCAGCGAAATTCTCAGCGATTCGACGGGAGTCCAGTGGGAACGAGCCATCTTCGATCGCTTGCTTCATCTGCTGAACTTTCACCTCGTCGAAAGTCGCGGCTTCGCTTGAGCGAATCTCATTACTGAGTTTCACTTCAACGCTGGCCCCGGTCTGCGGACCAGGTGCAGTTGTTTCAGCGGTGGTGCCGGCGTCTCTGCTGATCGCTGGACCTGTGCTTCGAGCGCGGTTTGCTGCCCCGGTATTTGTGTTAATGCTGTCAACCATGTTGCACCTAAATTGCTGTCGGCTTCACGCTAACGTTCTGCCACGGGCCTAAGTCGGTAAACAATTACCAAGTAGGCCATTTACCTCTACATAACAGTAGTCGGTTAGCGAGCGTAGAACTTTAGCGACGTTTTATATATATATCAAATGTTTACGAGTATATGAGTCGAACTCACTGAATGTTTCCGCTTTGTGCCTGCCCCATACCAACAACGGTCGCTGAGACTTGGCGATTACTGCCAGGGTTTCGTAGTTTAATTTGTTCTCCCATGTATCCATCTTCTAGCGCGATTAACTCCGAAGCGATGCGAAAGCGAGTGCCGATAGATTCGACAGAAACTTTCTGGCCTCGTTTAATAAGCTTTGCCTTGGTCAAATCTCGTTTTCGTAAGATTTCGCCAGGGTGTAGCAATCGATTTGCCGCAAGCAACGATAAGCCTTCGATAGATCGGATGGCATCAAAGGGGACATCAATCGCGCGCTTCTCAATAGTCAGAGTAGAAGTGCCTAAAGGGCTCCGCGCCGGAATTGCTTTAGACAGCACGACGACTCGCTGCGCAATCACAAGATCAGTAGCCACAAGCATGCGCCCAGGCATGAGGTCGCGGGCAGCATAACGCTGCTCGCCGTTTATCTCAGTAATGGCGTTTTGGGGTGTGCGGTGTTTTAGCGATTGTTCACTGAGCAAATCGGCCAGATAAATCTTCTCGCCCTTCTTGATCGCATGTTTGGGCAAAAAAACACGCACGATTGCCAGTTCGGCACTATCGCCCCTCTGCTCGACGCTCTCCGCATTGCGGCGGCCTCGAATTCTTCGTTCCCAATTGGCTTCAGCACACTGTGCTAGAACCGAGAACGAGCCGGGTATTGCCTTTGTGTCGATGCGCATCATCGGGTCGATAATAAAAGCTTCGCAATCAGGAATCGCCAGACGCTTATCGTTTACAGAAAAGCGAAATAACTCTGTGTTACTTGCTACCGGCATAAGATCCTGTTGAGCCCACGCATGCAGAGCGTTGACGAGGACCAGGGCTCGAGCGTCCTTCTTTTCAGCAATCGCGGGTTGCATTGAACTAAAGGCGCAACAAACGACGGCAAAACACTTAATCCAAATTTGGGTTAGTGATGGATTCTCGACATTCCTAGGGATATTTCTATTCATGTGATGCGAGATGCAATATCAATGCCATCGCGACTTAGGCACATATCGAACACGCTTTAATCAAATGCAAGCTCAGGCAAGGATTCCAAAAGGCCGTTTCTTTTTTTAAGAACTTCGTTCACATAACAAAAGGATATTGAAAGACTTCTCAAGGTTGGAACCCAATCCTTAAAATAATTTTGCGCTGCGGCATCACTTAAGAAAATCGTTTTCTTTGTGTTGAACCTTCCTGACGAATAACCGACACCTCATTGACTACCGGCAACTACCGGCAAATAGCGGAAATTTGACGCCGGTTAGAAATTGCCGAAACAACCTAAATCCCCGGTGCGAGGGGTTAAAAGCGGCAGTTTTCTAGTTAAAACGGGAGTTTTTCAAAGTTGGCACACCAATTGCTTTCCAGCGGTTGTGACCGTAGATCAGGCGATGCCTATCTACTTAATCGAACGTAAGTTGCAAAACTTTAGAGAACAGAACGAAAAAATTTTGGAAGGAAAAAGAGACCGTCATATGAGCATGCTCGACAACATCTTTGGGGTTCACGAAAACG
>CAJWZG010000025.1 GCA_913049565.1 uncultured Gammaproteobacteria bacterium | reverse complement strand
AGCGCAAGGACGCCGCCGATCAGGAACATAGTAAAGCTGAACCACAAATATAACGTTCCGATATCTTTGTGATTTGTCGTGAACAACCAGCGTTTTAGTCCCTTTTCGGGACCGTGAGCGTGGTCGTCGTGTTGATCTGCGTGAATAACTTCGCTCATGTCTATTCCTTACTGACCGCTAGATAGATTGATAACGTCTTGAGGTTGCGACATGTCGCCGGCATTGTTGCCGAAAGCATGGCGCTGAAAATGTACAACTGAGGCTAGCTGTGCCGAATCAAGCTGCCGACCGAACGCCTGCATCGCTGTGCCGGCGATCCCATCGATGACTAAGCTCAAATGCTCATCCCGAGGGCCTTGGGCGATGGCAGATCCTGCGATCGCAGGGAAGACTGGCGAAATACCTTCTCCATTCGCCATGTGACACGAGGAGCAATAAGTGCCGTAAACCGTTTCACCCTGTGCCATCAATTCGTCGTGACTCATTGCGTCCCCTATGGTTTCTTGCCGCACCAATTCCGTGGACACTTTTGAGGCATACCAAGCGTCGAACTCGGCCTCAGGCATAACCTCAACCACAATCGGCATAAATCCGTGATCTTTTCCACAGAGCTCAGTGCATTGACCTCGATAGATGCCTGGCTCTTCAACAACAGTCCACAACTCGTTCAACATACCCGGCACCGCGTCCCTTTTGATACCGAAATCCGGCACCCACCACGCGTGGATTACGTCTTCCGCAGTAATCAAAAATCGTACTTTTCGATTTGTTGGGATTCTCAGATATTCATCTACCTCGAGAAGATAATTCTCAGCTTTCGCTGCTTCATTATAAATTTCATCGCGTGGGGTCGACATCACGGAGAAAAATGACAATGTATTGTTATATTCATCATCCAAATATTTGTACTGCCACTTCCATTGATAACCACGCACCTCGATGGACATGTCCTCACCACCCGTATCATACATAGCGACGAGCACCTGCGTCGCGGGAATAGCCATCACAATCAGAATCAACGTCGGAACGATCGTCCACGCTAGCTCTAACTTAGTGCTATCGTGGAATGAAGCAGGCTCAGCACCCCGGGATTTGCGATGGCTGAATACCGACCAAAAAAGCACACCGAAAACTACCACCCCGATCGCGACACAGATTAAGAAAACAGTCATGTGCAGGTCGTAAACCTGCCGACTGATGTCGGTTACGCCGACACGCAAATTCAATTCATCGGCGGCGGCATAGCCCGCCACGACCAAGGCGAACGCTCCAACAATCATGCGCAAAAGCTGCTGTTTCATTTTGCTTTGTCTCTCTACCTTAAGTTGTGGTGCTAAAGCTTCAAAGCCCTCAGGGTGTTCCCTGTAAGGTTTCACCGCACCCATCATCTAATTTCATCGGTGTAGCGTTATTTCACACTACCCGCAATCGTTTAAGCCACCACCACGTCCCAGCGAACGTCAACGCTTAGCGTCGCTAGATGCTTGTCACACAAAGCTTTGTGGGGATCGCTCTCTAGCCTGAGTACGCGAATACTTCGTCAACCTCGACTCGCTACAGCGACTCGACTACCTTCGATCCATTCTCACGTCGAAAATAATCACCGCTGCTTTCAAGTGGGGCTTTTTCACAGGCCTTTCACACAAATTAACCTGTGCGAAAACTCGATAAGTATAGCAGTCACAGGACTGCCAGCAACTTGTTCGAGGTAGGAAACTTGGACAATTCCAATAATTTAGGGAATCTACCTGACCAAATCACACAGGTTTTTTGGCCGGCGCGGGGTCGAGAATTCGCACCACCTCGACCTTGTCCGTGGTTTCACGGCTTCTATCATAGCGCGCTCGCGGCAACGGCGCTGTGATGCCTTCCTTTTCGGCGTCTAAAGCTTCGGTAAATCCGCAAGCCACACATCGGCGCTGAACGCCAACGATGGGCGTGTTCCCTTCCCGAGTATCCCCATCCGTTACCGCCTCAATAACCGTACGATCAACCTCCTGACAGGCAGGGCAAACTGCGCCTGCGATAAACCGTCTAGATTTACTCAATAGGTTGTCCTCTTTAAGCGAAGGGCTCAGCAAAAATCGGCTGGAACAGTTGCCCGCCTTTCTTCAAGCAACCGCTTTTCGAAGATGTTCATAAACTGCTTCAGTGTGAGGCTTACTACCCATCCAAATAGCGTAACTTTCAGCCGCTTGCTCTACCAGCATGCCTAATCCATCAAAACTTCGACTTGCTCCATTCATCTTGGCCCATTGAGCAAACTGAGCCTGCTTGCCGTAACTAAGGTCATAACAGCAGCGGCCCTCTACCAAGCCCGAAGGCAAATCGTTCAACGCCTGCAAACCACCTGCCTCCAAGCCCAGCGCAGTGCTATTGATCACCAACCCCACTGACGGATGATCGTTTTCGATGCCACTAATATCCAATGCCTGCACGCGAGTAGACTGCTCGCCCGTTAAATTGGCAACAAGGCTTTGCGCCCTCGCCATTGTCCGGTTCGCGATGTAAACCCGCTCAGCCCCTGCATCCAGCAAAGGGTGGATAATACCCTGGCAAGCTCCGCCGGCGCCCAGTATCAATAAGCTGGCGCCGGAAACGCTCACGCCGCAACGCTGCTGCAAATCATTAATCAATCCAATGCCATCGGTGTTGTAACCGACGACCTCGCCGTTTTGCATAGCGAGCGTGTTTACGGCTCCAGCAGCGGCGGCTGTATCGTCTAGCTGCTGAGCGAATTTGAATGCGTGTCGTTTAAAAGGCACTGTGACGTTGAGACCAAGGCCGCCTCGATGAAAAAAAGCCGACGCTTGTTCATTAAACCGATTCAACTCGAACAAAAAACGCTGATAGTCCACGTCATCGCCTTGCGCTTGCGCAAATGCTGTGTGGATGGAAGGCGATAAGGAGTGGTCGATAGGGTTGCCTGCCACCCCTAACCTGTAACGCAACATACTCACGTTAGTGCGCTTCTAATCATCGAACCATCTAACCCTCTGATCTGACTCGGACCTAAATAGCCTGAGGTTTGACCGGGCACTATGAAATCAACGTCACCTTCAAACTGCCGCAGTGCATCGGAGAACTCGACGATGGGAGAGCCACCCGTGCGATTTAAGGATGTCGATACGATGGCGTTACCAAAAGCCGAGCATATGTGTCTTGCTTGTTCGTGGTCAGGCACTCTGCACGCGACGGTCCTATGACTGCCCCGGATGAGGACAGGGTAGGCTTCGCCCGGCAGTAACCAAGTGATATGACCGGGCCAGCTGTCGATAACCCGCTGCCGAACTTCCAGCGATACTCGATTCAACGCTGGCTCGAACACGGTTGCTGAGCCAGCCAGCAACAACATACCTTTGTCGGCCTCGCGCCCTTTTATCTCTAAGATACGTTCAATCGCTGAATCGCTGTTGGGGTCGCAGGCGAAGCCCCAAACCCCTTCGGTCGCATGCGCTATTACGCCTCCTGACAAAAGGCAGGAAGCGGCATGTTGAACATCACTCAAGATTTCAAAGAGGTCTGTACAGATTCGTTCTGCGCTTCTACTTTCTCCCGATTGTCCGCTCGATCCTGAACCACGGTTTGGTGGAGAGCATCATCGGCTACTGCGAGAATTTGTGCAGCAAGATAAGCTGCATTCTTTGCACCCGCCTTGCCTACCGCCACAGTCGCCACAGGGATACCTCCCGGCATCTGCACTGTCGACAACAAAGCATCAAACCCTTGCAGCGGACCACTGTCGATCGGAACCCCAATAACTGGACGCTGGGTATGCGCTGCAACAGCGCCGGCTAAGTGAGCTGCCATCCCGGCCGCGCAAACAAATACACGACACCCGCGCTCTTCAGCATCTTGCACATAGGCCTGAGTGCCCGCTGGGGTTCTATGCGCGCTCGTCACCTTCACCTCGAACCTAATTCCCAGGGTCTCAAGCATTGAGGTTGTCGACTGCATCACTGGCCAATCAGACTCCGACCCCATTAAAACGGCAACCCAACTCATGTAATTCTCCACAGGTGTCAAAGGAGGCGAATATACCCGTCCGGCTCCTGCCGAACAAATCCTCGCAGCTGTAAGCTTATTAACAACTGGCTTACTTGTTGCGGGGTCAAGCAGGTCAACATAACAATTTCATCGAGCTGATGACTCCGCGCAGAAATTGTGTCCAATATCGAATTCGACTCTGCATCCAGAATGTCCATCACCTGATTTATGTCTCTTGCAGATTCAGCCGAAACTTGAAGCGTCCATCTGGTCTCTTCGATAACCTCTCGCACCGTTGTAATCAGAGCCGCGCCTTGGCGAACCAATCTATGACAACCAGCACTTACGGGACCAAGAACCGAGCCCGGAACCGCGCAGACGTCTCAGCCTTGCTCCAAAGCTAAACGCGCTGTAATTAAAGAACCGCTTTTTTCGCTCGCCTCAACTAAAACCGCCACTTCTGAAAGCCCACTAATGATGCGATTACGCTCGGGGAAATGGTGGCGCCGTGGTTGCAGCCCCGGCGGATACTCTGAAATAAGCATTCCATTTGAGGTAACAATAGACTCTGCTAGATTTTTGTTTTGCGTGGGGTAAAGGTGGTCGAAGCCACCGCCAAGCACGGCAACTGTTGCTCCGGCTTTAGCGGCCAACGCGCCGCGATGTGCTGCAGAGTCAATACCCAAAGCCAAACCACTAATGACAGTGCATCCTAGCTCGGCTAAGCCTCGCCCGAGACAAGAGGCCACTTCTTTGCCAGCAATCGAGCATTTGCGAGCCCCAACAACCGAAGCGCTGTGATAACCCAGCACTGATGCATGCCCAAAGCAGTATAGGAGCAAGGGAGGATCGGGGATCTGTCTAAGTCGTTCTGGATAGGCCGAATCAAAAATACCCATCACTGAAATGGCGTGAGCTTCTTTTCGATAGTAGCCCGGGGTTAGGAGGCTCTCTGTGCCGAAAGCGAATATCGGTGAACGTCGCTTCAACCTCATGTCCGGCGTTGCGGCAGTTTGCAGAACCTCTGCTGTAAATCCTTGCAATTCGAGCCACTGACTCACAACCGATCGAGGCTAGTCAACTAGCAGTTCGCCGAGGCGTTTGGCAGATCGGCTAGTGAATGGGTGGGTCGCTTTTGTCTGCATGGTGTTTGATCGTGTGCCGTGAAAATGGCGAATATGGACATTCGCAAATGCTTAGTGGCAAAAATACCGCCAATGTCTCGAATGATTGTGCGAGTTGGCTGAACCAAGGGCTATAATCGCAGCACTGCTGGGTACAGCGACAGCGCCCTGATAAGTCCGACGGAGCCCCCATATCGGGATTAAAAATTGACGGTACTAAACATTCTTCATCACCCAGACCCTCGCCTGCGCACTAAGGCAACCGCCGTTGACGTGTTTGACGACAAGCTTTCTCAATTCGCGCGGGACTTGCTCACAACCATGTATGCGGCGCCAGGCATCGGCTTAGCCGCGACCCAAGTCAATGTGCACAAGCAGATCATCGTGGTCGACGTAAGTGACGATAAAAGCGAACCACATACACTGATCAACCCAGTTCTTGAAACTTTCGGCAAAAAGATAAAAGGCGAGGAAGGCTGCTTGTCAGTTCCCGAAATTTACGAACCGGTCGAACGATTCGAACAGGTCTATGTGAGTGCCTTCGATGTTCAGGGCAATTTAATCGAATTTGCTGCTGACGGTATGTTAGCCATTTGTATTCAACACGAATGTGACCACCTTCAGGGGAAGCTTTTTGTTGATTACCTATCCAGTCTAAAACGCAGCCGAATCGCCAAAAAATTGCGCGTACGGGCCAGTTAATTTGGGGCCCTCTCAAAACTTACTGAAGGTGGCTTTTGCCGGAAGTCCTGATTTCGCGGCAACGATCTTAAGCGCCCTGCAAGATTCCGCCTTCCCCTGCGGACTGGTCTTGAGTCAACCCGATCGCCCTCGGGGTAGGGGGCGCCGGCTTGCGCAAAGCCCTGTGAAAAAACTTGCGCTAGAACTAGGACTGCCGGTGGCACAACCTGCTTCGCTTAAAGATAGGGCTGCAGCCCAAGAGCTTGAAGACTTCGAACCTGATGTCTTAGTGGTCGCCGCTTATGGGCTGCTGCTGCCACAATACATTCTGGATATTCCAACGCTTGGTTGTCTAAACGTACATGCCTCATTGCTGCCAAGATGGCGAGGTGCTGCCCCGATAGAGCGGGCGGTTATGGCTGGTGACACCGAAACTGGTATAGCGATCATGCGCATGGAAAAGGGCCTAGACACCGGACCGGTATTCGCTAGCAAGTCTTCTGCTATCGATGGGTTTGAGAACATTCTACAGCTGGAAAATCAGTTAGCACTAAATGGCGCGCAACTGCTCATCGACGTGCTCAATCAACTAACCCAAGAACCTGCCTTGCAACCCAGTGAGCAGCTCAAAAATGGCGTGACTTACGCTCATAAGCTGGATACTGCGGATCGGATCATAGATTGGCGCCTAGGCGTCAAAGCCATAGAAAGACAAATCTGGGCGTTGAACCGTCGAATGCCCGCCATCACCTATGTTGAGGGGGTACAAGTTCAGATACTCGATGCATGCCTGGCACCAATGCCAGTTAAACCAGCTTTGACAGGTTGTCCTGGGCGTCAACTGCCCGCTGGGAAAAAGTCTTTATTGGTCGAATGTGGCGACGGCGTGCTTGCCATAAATGAGCTCAAAATTAACCGCGGCAAAGGTCTGCCTATGGACTCAGCTGCAGCCAAAAACGGCTACCCCGACTTGTTCAACGAGGACGGGGTCTTTTTCCCAACCAGTGGACAGACCCCCTCGTAATGTCGCTAAGTCAGCAGATTGGTACTAATGTACGCCTAGATGTGGCGAGGGCGTTATCCCAAATCATCCGCCATCAACGGACGACCGAATGGATCCGAATTCACCGTCCGCAATGGCTGCAAACCCCTCTGCATAGCGAGCTGCTTTACGGCACTTTGCGTCACTACCTCTCTCTGGAGGCTGGCGTCCACGCCAAACTCAACCGACCTTTAAAAGCTAAGGACATGGACATCCACCACCTGATGTTAGTAGGCACTTACCAACTCAAATACACAAGCATAGCCGAGCATGCAGCAATCAACGAATGTGTCTCAGCCTGCCAAAAACTGGGCAAACCTTGGGCCAAAGGTCTGGTGAATGCTGTGCTTCGACAAGAGCAACGAGACGCCGCAACTGATGGCGCGGCTGTGCCGTCAGCTAGCACGGCGGCAGATCATCCTGCCTGGCTCCGTGACATGTTCACCGCTCAATACCCCGAGTTAGCAAACGAACTGATGCAGGCCAACGGCGAGCGAGCACCCATGTCTTTGCGAATCAACGCGTGTGTGATCAATTACGATATATATAAAAAGCAATTGAGCTCAGCAGGCATAGCGTACCAAGACGGTCCTTGGCCGGAAGCTGTGATTCTAGATGAGCCCAAAAGCGCAGTAGACCTGCCAGGCTGGGAGCAAGGGACTTGCGCGGTTCAAGATCTTGGGGCCCAGCAAGCAGCCCATGTGCTTTTTACCCAATTAACGGCTCAGCGATCCCGAACGAGCCCTATGCATATTCTCGACGCCTGCGCGGCACCTGGGGGGAAACTCTTTCATTTGAGAGAGATGCTTATCGAAAAGGCCGTTCCACATCGTTTGTGGGCAATGGACGTCAAAGAAGTTCGTTTACAAGAATTGGCCTTAGTCGGGGAGCGATTAGGACACTCTACTCGCTATGATATCGACAATGCTGATCCCGATTCCATCACGCTGATATGCGCAGATGGCTCTAAATCAACGCTGATGTTCGAGCAGCTATTCGACACGGTATTGATCGACGCTCCGTGCACCGGCAGCGGGACCATCCGTCGCAACCCTGAGATTCGACTTTTACTCAAGCCGTCTTCTGTATTGGAGCAGCAAAGCCAGCAACTACAGCTGATTCAGAACTTATGGCAACACGTTAGGCCTGGGGGTACCCTTCTTTACTCAACCTGCTCCGTTTTTGCCGAGGAAAACGATCAAGTGATTCACCACTTTCTGCGCGAAAACACAGACGCCACGGTTGCGACTCCAACACTCGAGCTTGGTTTTGCAACGGCGGTTGGCTGGCAGCTGTTGCCTACCAATCGCCTAACCGACGGTCTCTACTACAGCGTTTTACAAAAGTTCGATGACATTGACGAGGCGACTACTCAGTGAAAATCCTGATACTCGGTGCTGGGCAGGTTGGCGGCACATTGGCAGAGAGCCTCGCTCAAGAGGCGTTTGATATCACCTTGGTCGATCGAGACGGGCACAGGCTCCAAGAACTCGGCATGCGGCTAGACATCCAAACCATTGAGGGATCTGCCTCACACCCTGATGTGCTGCGCCGGGCGGGAGCAGACGATGCCGAAATGTTGATTGCCGTCACATCCAGCGACGAAATCAATATGGTGGCGTGCCAAGTTTGCTATTCCATGTTTCGTACCCCTATGAAAATTGCGCGGATTCGTTCTTCTGCCTACTTGCAGAAAGAGGGCTTCTTTCACAAAAACCATATGCCTATCGATCGACTGATTAATCCAGAGGCAGTTGTTACCTCTCAGATTCATGAGCTTCTCGGTCACCCCGGCGCCCTGGACGTCGCGAATTTTGCCGACAACCGAGTGCAGCTAGTGGCTATGCGAGCCGTCCACGGCGGCCCCTTAGTTGGACACGCTCTCAGCTTTCTCCGTGAGGATATGCCCAACATCGACACCCGTGTTGCGGCGATTTTTCGCCGCGGTCAATCCATCGTGCCTTACGGTGATACGGTTATCGAAGCGGAAGATGAGGTGTTTTTTATCGCCGCTAGCGAGCACATCAATGCTGTGATGGCCGAGTTGCGTAAAGCCGAGAAACCGTACCGTCGTGTGACCATCGTGGGCGGCGGCAATATTGGCGCAAAGCTAGCCTCTGAGATCGACAGAAAATACGCCGTTAAACTCGTCGAAGTAGATGAGGGTCGCGCTAAATGGCTTGCCGATCACCTCGACAACACTGTTGTCATTCACGGCAACGCCACCGATAGAGAAATGCTCCTAGAGGAGAATATTGAGCAATGTGATGCATTTTGTGCGCTAACCAATGACGATGAAGTCAATATTATGTCGTCCTTAATGGCGAAGCGGCTTGGCGTTCGGCATGTCGTCACACTCATTACCAAGCCAGCCTATGTTGATTTGGTACAGGGCGGCGAAATCGATGTTGCGATATCGCCTCAACAAGCGACAACGAGCTCTGTTCTTTCACATGTTCGCAAAGCCGACGTTGCTCGAGTGCACAGTTTGCGGCGCGGAGCCGCTGAAGCAATGGAAGCCATAGCACACGGTGATGTAAGTAACTCTAACGTGGTTGGCCGGCGCTTGAGTGAAATTAAGTTACCCGCAGGCGTCACCATTGGCGCAATCGTGCGAGGTGAAGAAGTTCTGATCGCCCACGACAATGTGATCGTCGCCCCCGATGACCATGTGATTCTGTTCTTAGTGGACAAATCTAAAGTACCAGCAGTGGAACGCTTGTTTCAGGTTGGCATGCACTTTATCTGACGGAAAAATCAATGCATTTGGCTGTCATTTTTCGCTTTACAGGCATATTACTGACATTTTTCAGCATAAGCTTTTTACCACCGATGTTGGTTGGCTTGATATTCGATGAAGCCACACTGATCACCTTCGCAGCAGCGTTCATCGTCACACTTCTCTTTGGATTATGCCTGTGGCTGCCACTGCGTGGTGAACGCGACTTGCGGGGCGGGGACGGTTTCATGATCACGGCTCTGTTCTATATCGGACTGGGGCTATTTGGTGCTATTCCATTCCTGCTCTCCCCAAGCTTGGAGCTGTCGTTAGTTGACGCGGTCTTTGAGTCGATGTCGGGGCTCACAACCACCGGAGCCACTGTACTGGTTAATTTGGACGACATGCCAAAGTCGCTCCTTTACTACCGGCAGCAGTTGCAGTGGTTTGGAGGTATGGGGATCATCGTCCTTGCTGTTGCGATTTTTCCGATGCTTGGCATCGGCGGCATGCAGCTTTATCGGACAGAGTCACCTGGTCCCGGGAAAGACAACAAGCTAACCCCTCGCATTGCAGAGACAGCCAAAGCACTTTGGTACATCTATCTGTTTTTAACGATTAGCTGTGCGTGCGCATACTGGTTCGCGGGGATGAATTTTTTTGATGCGATATGCCACAGTTTTGCGACCGTCGCCATTGGCGGTTTCTCAACACATGACGCCAGTATCGGGTACTTCAATAGCCCAGCCATTGAAGCCGTTGCCTGCATTTTTATGGTGCTTTCCGGGATTAACTTCGCGTTGCATTTCTTGGTTTGGCGTCGAAAAAATCTGCTGCTTTATGTTGCAGACTACGAGTTACGCACCTACTTTCTTGTACTTGGCTTTGTTTCATTAGTGGTAGTCAACGTCTTACTTGGCTACGTCGAATCTGGAAATTCCGCGTTTCGACAAGGCGTTTTTCAAACTATTTCTTACGCCACGACCACCGGATTTGTTACCCAAGACGTCTCTCAATGGCCCGCATCAGCGTCGACGCTTTTGTTGCTGGCTGCATTCGCCGGTGGCTGCGCTGGATCTACCGCCGGAGGCGTTAAACTGGTTCGCGTTCTAATGATCTACCTTCAAGGCATGGGTGAAGTGCGCCGACTGATTCACCCTAATGGTGTGTTCCCTATCAAGCTAGGAAAGACCCCTGTATCAGATCGGCTTATTGAATCCGTCTGGAGCTTTTTTAGTGTGTACGTTTTGTTGTTTTTCCTATCCGTCCTGATAATCATGCTTTCAAGCGAGCTGGACTTTTTGACTGCATTTTCAGCAGTCGGCGCAACTCTCAACAATCTCGGCCCGGGTTTAGGCGAAGTCGCGAATAACTACAGCAGTTTAGAAGCCAACGTGAAGTGGGTTCTGATGTTTAACATGTTATTAGGGCGCTTGGAGATCTTTACGTTACTCGTGCTACTGACCCCTGCTTACTGGCGGCGGTAAGGGTCTACTGGCGGGCCCCCCTCGCTTGCAGGAACACGGCGGAACCTTTTGTACGACCACTGATACTGAGCTGGGTCGCGGCGCACTATTATTTCGATGCTGCGATTCATAGCAACAGCGTGAGCCCTGTCATCACTGCTGTAAATCTCTGCAGCGGGCTTTTCAAAACTGAGTTTATATTCAATGCCGTGACTGCCTAGTTTTCGCCACGCTGATGCAAGAAGGACTTGAGGAGCGCAAACTTTCATCAGGCGTTTCCCTAACAACATTGTTAATGCATCGGAGTGAAAGAAAGGTGCAGCGATGCCACCAGCTTGACTACCCGGCACCTGATCCGGCAAAACTACGACGAGGTCACCGGCCTTTAATCCGCGCATGAGCCCGCGCAACCCCGACGGAGTCGTAGAGTGCATCACCGCACCCTGGCGCTGACGCATGTTAGTCATACTCTCCTCTAACGCAGCCACATTTGGTGGATCATAAAGAGCGGATATACTGTAGCGGCGCCCCAGATAGACACTCAGAAATTCCCAGCAGCCAAAATGGGGCATGAGCAACAAGACGCCTTCGCTCCTATCCCACGCCGCCTGCAGTAGCTCTTCTCCCTCTACTCCGGAAATTTTTTCTAACAATTCATTTAATGGGCGATACTGCAGGTAAGCAAACTCGAAGACAAGCAGGGCGGCATGTTGGAGCGAATCAATCATCAAACGCTGCCGCTCTATCGTCGTTAGTTCAGGAAAACATCGATCGATGTTGATGCGACTTATTCGTGCAATATCGGCATTGAGAAAAACCAACAATCGCGCGATAACCAAGGACAGACGAATCGCCAATCTATCCGGCACAAAGTTCAGTAGCCGCAATAATCCACTGACAAAATACTTCACCTGTGCAGAAGCGCCTTGTTTACGAGCTCATCGCATTCTTCGTAGCGCCAGCAGTTTGGATGATGATCGTTGATCATCCCAGCGCTCTGCATAAAGGCGTAGCAAATGGTTGGGCCTACAAAGCGAAACCCCGCTTTTTTCAAAGCTTTTGACATCGCCTGAGATTGGAGTGTTTGGGCAGGCACCGCGTCAGGCTTGCTCGCGTCGGGGCCAGCGGCAAACGACCACAGCCAAGCAGAGAAGCTGGGTATTTCGAGCCGACAACGAGCATTGGTAATCAAGGCGTTAAGTTTGCCCCTATGACGAATCACGCCTGGGTCTGTCGCCCACTTATCTACGGTTGCCTCGGTAGCGCGAGCCAGTCGTTGCGGATTGAAACCAAAAAATACCCGGTCCATATGCTCACGCTTATTAAGCACCGTGATCCAAGCCAGCCCCGCCTGTTGGCCCTCCAGCATTAACAGTCGAAACAGCGAGTCATCATCTTTTAGGGGAATACCCCATTCCTCATCGTGATATTGCCGGTAGAGGTCACTGCTATCACACCAAGAGCAGCGTGCGGGGATGATAGTCACTGATATCGATCCCTCTTTATAGGTCAGACGTCTAGATTGACAACAGAGAGAGCATTCTTCTCAATAAACTCACGGCGCGGTTCTACATGGTCGCCCATCAAGGTTGTAAACATTTGATCCGCTCCGATCGCGTCGTCTATGGATACACGCAACATGCGACGGACCGACTGATCCATTGTCGTTTCCCACAGCTGTTCGGGGTTCATTTCACCAAGGCCTTTGTAGCGCTGTAGATCAACACCGCGTCGTGCTTCGGTCTGTAGCCAATCAAACGCTTCTGAGAAGTGGGTTACATCTTTACGCCGTTCGCCGCGCTGTACATAAGCGCCTTCTTCCAAAAGGCCATCAAGACGATCAATCATCGTGGCGATCGCACGATATTCAGGGCCGCTCAAGAAGTTAAGTGGCAAACTGATCTTTTCCATTACTCCTTTTAGAAGCAACATCACTGTGGGTACAAAAATGTTTGTCTCTGAATCAAAGGCGATCTCTATCTTGGGGTTAGCATCAGGACTAAGGCGGAGTATATCGAGCAAACTTTCAGACCAAGCCTGTGTAGCAGACTCTTCGGCCATCGTAGCGCGGGTTAATTTCTCGACTTTTATCAGTGCTGTGGTCACTTCTTGAGGATATTTGCGCCGCGAATCTGCAAGTATGTTCGCCAGCGCCTGATACTCAACCACCAATGACTGCAGCGCTTCGCCTTGAATTGCTGGCGCTTGGGGGTTAACAAAGAGCTTGGCGTCCTGTAGCGACATATCCAAGAAATATTCGCTAAGTTCATCATCGTCCTTCACATAACGCTCTTGCCGGTTCTTTTTTACTTTATAAAGTGGTGGCTGCGCGATGTAGATGTGCCCGCGCTCGAAAAGTTCCGGCATTTGTCGGAAGAAGAACGTCAATAAGAGAGTTCTGATATGAGAACCATCGACGTCAGCATCTGTCATGATCACGATGTTGTGATACCGCAGTTTGTCGGGGTCGAACTCCCCTTTGCCGATACCACAACCTAACGCCGTTACAAGGGTGCCTATTTCTTGAGAGGATAGCATTTTGTCGAATCGCGCTTTTTCTACGTTCAGGATTTTACCTTTAAGCGGCAAAATCGCCTGAGTGCGCCTATCTCTTCCCTGCTTTGCAGAACCGCCGGCAGAATCCCCTTCCACTAGAAAAATTTCGGACAGTGCGGGGTCTTTTTCTTGGCAGTCGGCCAGTTTCCCGGGTAAGCCTGCAATATCCAGAGCACCCTTTCGACGCGTCATATCTCGCGCCTTGCGTGCCGCTTCACGAGCGCGAGCTGCATCAATCATCTTGCCAACTACGGCTTTCGCATCTTGTGGATGCTCGGCAAGGTAATCAGAAAAGTGCTTACTAAGCTCCTGTTCTACCGCGGTTTTTACTTCACTAGAGACAAGTTTATCTTTCGTTTGCGAAGAAAACTTAGGATCTGGAACCTTAACCGAAACAACGGCTGTTATACCCTCTCTTGCATCATCTCCTGTCGTACTTACTTGCGCTTTTTTCAGTAAATTCTCTGTCTCAATGTAAGTATTCAGTGTACGCGTTAACGCTCCACGAAACCCGGCTAGGTGGGTTCCGCCATCACCTTGAGGAATGTTGTTGGTATAGCAAAACACCTGTTCCTGAAAGGTATCATTCCACTGCATCGCTACTTCAACGCCAATACCATCTTCTCGCTCGATATCGAAATGAAAGACATCATTTAACTGTTGCTTGTTCTGGTTGAGGTACTCGACGAAGGCCTGTAACCCTCCTTCGTAGAAAAACGTATCTTCTTTCCCGCTACGCTCTTCTTTTAACACAATAGAAACGCCGGAATTCAAAAACGCGAGCTCTCGCAGACGCTTAGCCAGAATCTCATACTGAAACTTAATGTTATGGAAAGTTTCAGGAGACGGTCTAAAATAACATTCGGTACCACGCTCCTCTGTTTCGCCAGTCTCCGCCAGCGGGGCAACGGGTACGCCGTGGGCATAGGTTTGTTGATAAACCTTATTGTCTCGGCGCACGGTTAAACGAAGCTCGTCTGACAGAGCATTCACTACTGAAACACCTACACCGTGCAATCCACCGGAAACCTTATAGCTGTTGTCGTCGAATTTTCCGCCTGCATGCAGCGTGGTCATAATGACCTCGGCAGCGCTGACTTTTTCCTCGGGGTGCATGTCCACCGGGACACCCCTTCCGTTGTCACGAACCGTTATCGCTTCTTCTGGGTGCATGGTGACGTAAACCGTGTCGCAATGCCCGGCTAATGCCTCATCAATGGAGTTGTCCACCAACTCTTGCACCATATGATGTAATCCGGTGCCGTCTTCAGTATCACCAATGTACATGCCCGGGCGCTTTCGAACCGCATCCAAACCCTTGAGAACTTTGATGCTATCTGAGTTGTAGCTGTTATCTCCAGACATAAAGTATCCTCACTATGGGCGCACGCGCCAAATACGATAATTTAACACATAAGCGCTATGAATAATGGCTAACTGATCCTTGTTCCACGTGGAACACATTGGCCGAATTCACCAGCGCCGAACCAACCAGATACTCAGGGTGATCGGTTGTTGTCGCGATTACTTGGTTGCCAGCACGCTGTAGCTCTTGAAAGAAACGCTCTCTGTGCAGCATGTCCAACTCTGCCCCGAAATCATCAAGCAATAGAACAGGCTGCAGCGCCGAGCGCCTCGACAGCTCATTGGCGTAAGCAAGTAAGATTGCACTGGCGATAAGCTTGGCTTGGCCCCGCGAAGCAACATTTTTTGCGGGTTCACCGTTGAGCAGAATATCCATATCAGCCCTGTGAGGCCCTACATGTGTCGTAGCAAATCGCTTGTCTCGATCGAAAGACCTCGCTAACTGTCCGGCGGCGGCTTCTTCATCGTCAGCGAAGCCAGCCGCCTGATATCGCAATTCACAATGAAATTCGGCCGTAAGGGTTTCGAGCACGCTTAGTAGCCGCTCGTTCAGCGAAGCCACAAATTGAGTTCGCCAAAAACTAATCATCGCCCCACACTTCACCAAATCCGGCGCCCAGGGATCTTGATCGAAAAATTCCGTATCACCATCTTTAAGCCAGGCAGCCCGCTGCGACAATGCTTTGCGGTAGCGGCGCGCTGTTTCCAGATAGGTGTGTTCCACGTGGAACAAGCCCCAATCAACAAATTCTCGACGAATGGACGGTCCATCAAAAACCAGATCTGAGATGCCTGGTAGCAGCGTCTGTAGCGGCAGGAGTTGGGCATAACGCGACTGCTTACTGGCCGGCTGACCATCGATACGAGCTTGGTTTTCACCCGTTTGGGACTTTACGCGCGCGAGCGTGTGCGAGTGAGAATCAAGCACAACCTCTCCCCTCACCAAAAGCTCCTGGCTTTGGTGACGAATCAACGGCCTCATTTGCGGTGTACGGAACGAACGGCCTCGCGACAAAACATGTATTGCCTCGAGTAGGGCAGTTTTCCCCGCTCCGTTTTTACCGACCAGCAGGTTAACTCCCGGGGAAAAATCTATATCAATCTGGCTAATGTTGCGGAAATCGGCGGCGTGCAGGCTTGCTAGATACAAAAAAGTGGCCCGCTAAAGCCTCATAGGCATAACAACATAAACGGCATCACTCTCATCCGGCGACTCGAGCAACGCAGAGCTGTTTGCATCACTGACGCTCATCTGAACTTTTTCGCTATTTAGAACCGATAAAACATCCAGCAAATAACTGACGTTAAAGCCGATCTCCAGTTGATCTCCGCTAAACTCCACAGGGACAGTTTCTTCTGCCTCTTCCTGCTCGGGATTATTCGCCTGAATCGTCAACGATTCGGGAGTAATTGCGAGCCGAACGCCTCGATATTTCTCATTCGATAGGATAGATGCTCTTTGAAACCCCTGCTTGAGTGTCTCCCGGTCTCCGCTTAACACCCGTGACGCGTCTTTGGGTACAACTTTTTCGTAATCCGGAAACTGTCCATCTACCAACTTTGTCGTCAGCGTAATGCTACCTTTGGTGACCTTGAGATAATTGCTCCCCAGCTGAAGGGACAAAGCCTCTTCTTCTTCGTCCAGCAAGCGCCCCATCTCAATCACAGCCTTCCGCGGCACAATAGCCTGCTGAACTGTTCCCGAAGGCGCATTAGACTCGCAAGCTTTGCTCGCCATTGCTAAGCGGTGACCGTCTGTTGCCACAGCGCGGAGTGTGTCAGGCCCGATCTCCAGCAACATGCCGTTGAGAAATACGCGCACATCTTGCTGAGCCATCGCAAAGCTCACTTGATCGATTAATTTTCCAATTTGAGACTGTTGCAGAGATACCACAACACTTGCCTCTCCATTATCCACTTTCGGAAAATCACTTGCCGGCAAGGTCGCTAGCGTAAAGCGACTGCGACCGCTCTTAATTGTAGCCTTCCCCCCTTCAACGGTAACCGCTACATCCGCACCATCTGGGAGGGCCCGCCAAATATCCGCTAATTTTCTCGCTGGAATTGTTATCTCACCGTGCTGTTCAATTGGGACAGCACAGCGAGCAATCATCTCCACTTCAAGGTCAGTTCCTGTCAATGACAAGCCGTTCTCGTCGGCTTGTACGAGCAGATTTGCAAGCACCGGTAACGTTTGTCTACGCTCAACCACACCTGTCACCAATTGCAGCGGTTTTAGAAGGGCTTCTCTCGGGATGGTAAATTTCATCGGTTTCTACCCCTTAGTAGGTTGCGTATATCTTAACCATGTACTTGCTCAAACCCAATGACCCATCAATGCATCCGGTGATCGACTAGCCGCTAAGCAGCCGGCTAAGGTTTCGATAATCTTCTGAAATGTCAGCAGTCGAGGCTCTCAACTCTGCGATTTTCCTGCAGGCGTGTAGTACTGTGGTGTGGTCTCTTCCACCAAACGCGTCGCCAATTTCGGGCAGTGAGTGGTTCGTCAACTCTTTCGCGAGCGCCATAGCTACTTGTCTTGGTCGGGCTATCGTTCTATTGCGTCGTTTTGACAGTAGATCGCTCACTTTAATATTGTAGTACTCGGCAGTCGTTTTTTGAATGTTATCAATCGACACCTGCCTATCTTGAATAGCGAACAAATCTCTCAGTGCTCGTTTGACCTGCTCGATCGTTATATGAGTGCCGGTAAACCGCGCATTGGCTATTACACGCCTCAAAGCACCCTCTAGTTCTCTTACGTTTGAGCGGATGCGCTCAGCAATGAAAAAAGCCACTTCTTGATCAAGGGGAACCGATTCAGTTTCGGCTTTCTTCATTAAAATCGCGACGCGTGTTTCCAGTTCTGGGGCCTCTACTTCTACAGTTAAGCCCCAAACAAAACGCGACTTCAGGCGATCTTCTAGGCCGTCAATCTCTCGCGGATACTTGTCACTGGTTAAGATCATCTGCTGACCACGCTCTAACAGCGAGTTAAACAGATGAAAAAACTCTTCCTGAGAGCGCAATTTTTTCGCAAAGAATTGGATGTCATCGATCAGCAAGACATCTACGGAGCGATAAAATTGCATAAAGTCTTGCATCGTTCCAGTTTGCAGCGCTTTCACCATGTCTTGAACAAACCGCTGTGAATGCAGGTACATCACTCTTGAGTTAGGCTTTAAACGAAGTATTTCGTTTCCAACAGCCTGCATTAAATGTGTCTTACCTAAGCCAACACCACCGTACATCAACAAAGGGTTGTAACTTTGACCCGCGTTTCCGGCAACCTGCGAAGCCGCTGCCTTAGCCAACTCGTTAGATTTACCTTCAACAAACGAGTCGAAGGTGAATTCTCGGTTTAGGTTGTGTGTTGGGTGGGTTAGCACTTTGTTGTGCGTGACGTTGGATCTTGCTTCTGCTCGCAAAGGTTGTGCTTCACGCATACCGCCTACGCTTAACAACACTTCCTTGCGCTCCCCAAATCGCTCGAAATATTCACTGATTCTTGTCAGATACGTAGAGCGCACTTTCTCCTCGACGTATATGTTCGGCGCCAGTAACGTCAGCTTCTCATTGCCGAAATCTACTTGAAGCGGCCGCAGGTAGGTTTCGAACTGATCACTGCTTATTTCGTTTTGCAGCTGACCTAAGCATTCTTGCCAAATCGCTTCATTCACTTAGTTTTGCCTCTGGCCAGCCACAACGCTGTGCCTTTTGAATTTTAACTTTCTCTAATTTTAGCGCTGTCAGAGTTCTTAGATTTTTTGTTTGAAACACCATCTGGATCGCGTACATAAGTCTCAAACTGGGTACTCCATAGCGCACAACATATTGATAGCAGCTACACCTCGTTTGAACAGTTTGATTCTATGCCCTTGGTTCAGTCCTACGCTATGCAATCAAGCTGAAAAATCTACTTTATTTTACTATCGTTTCAAAATCAGGGGTTTAAGCAACGATGTTAACAGCCCTTTAAGCACACTGACTAAAATGAGATGTGTGCAAAAATCTGCACAACCTGTGGATAACTTTCTGGCTCAAAATTAGCCAACCGGTTCGCGGATATCG
>CAJWZG010000024.1 GCA_913049565.1 uncultured Gammaproteobacteria bacterium | reverse complement strand
AATTGCCGCTGGTGAGCGACCGGATTTCGCGCACAGCCGGATCGTGACGTCATGTCTTGAAACTATGCTTGCGCATCGTCCAGTCTGATTGGGTATGGCGTTTTTACCTCCTGTTCTGACTTCAAGAGTCCCGCATTCCTCAAGTATCGCATTGCCAGCATTCTGGACTACTATGCGCCACGCGCCCGCGATCCAGAGGGAGGGTTCTTCCACCATTTTCTTAATGATGGCAAGGTCTATCATGACCCCACATGACATCCGGTCCGCAACACAAAGTAGCAAAGTTGATTATCATTGGCTTGGTGCCAGTTAAGACATTCTCGATGCAATGAAAGGCTGTTGACAGGCTAGGCGTCAAGAGCGCGCGGCGCCAGATGGGCGTTGCCCAAAGCAACCGCTGCGCCACGCAAACCCGCATAGGGGTCAACCGACATCCAAATTGGAATCGTTTCCATGAGCTTTTCGGTCAACCCCGTTTTTCGCACCCTATCGGCAAAGGGGCTGTGTGCAATTAGTGGAGCAAGTTTTGGCATGATTCCACCGCTGATGACAACGCCGCGCCAACAACCAAGTGTAAGCACATTGTCAGTGATCACCGTGCCAAGAATGCCAAGCAACATCATCGCAGCGTCGCGACAAAGCCCATCTGCTTCGATGGCTCTCTTGCCAATTTCAGGTGCTGTCATGCCTGTAGGATGCCCCACCCGGTCGGCCAGAAAGTGATGGATATTTTCCAGACCGACACCGCTGACAAAATGTTCGGCGCTGACATGCGCGCTGTGACGACGAATGAAGGCATCTAGCGCGCGCTCGTCATCGCTGCGTGGCGAAAAACTGACATGGCCGCCCTCTCCCTCGATCGGGATGGGACCGTTTGCCGAGGGAATTAACGCAGAAACACCAAGGCCGGTTCCCGGACCAATCACCAGCAGAGGCGCTTTTTCATCACTCACACCAGGCAAAATTTTGACATTGCCATTGTTTCCCGGGTCAGTCTGGGCGAGCGCTTGAGCGGTAAAATCATTAATCACAAGAAGCCGCTGCAGGGACAGACTGGTGAGAAGATCGCGTTTATTGAATAGCCAATGATTGTTGGTTACATCGACTGTTTCCGCATTGACCGGCCCAGAAACGGCAATCACTATTGAGTCGAGGCGCGCACTATTTATAGAGCCCAGCGTTTCCCGATAAGCCTCAACTGCCGCATCAATGGATGGAAAATCTGTGCACTTTGCCGTCCATATATTGCTGAGGCCAGCATCTGCGCCGACGGCAAGGGCGAAGGGTATGGCCAAACCGACATAGCCAGCATAGAGCAAGGGCGGATGTACGATCAGGCCGAAGTCCTGCAACAGTGGGTTCAGATCCGCGCCGTCCGCTGGCGTGAGTGGTATCAAGCGCAAAAACGGGTTGCTGGTGAACAATGCAAAACAGATAAAGCCCAGATTCAAAAGAGACAAAATGCCCAGCACTCGAGTCGTAAATTGCGCAGGGTACTGACTGGATCGAATGCAAAACGCCAGCATCCAGCTGCCCATGATAAGAATCCACAAGAGAAACGAGCCCTCATGCCCGCCCCAAGCGGCGCTAATTTTATAGTACCAAGGCAGCAACGAATTCGACTGATTTGCCACATAAGCGACGCTGAAATCATCAATAACAAAGGCGTAAATCAAGGCGGCGAAGGCTATCGCACTGAATCCCCACTGACCAAATACTACAGATGCGGTCGCCCGCTGCAGCACATCGTCTCGCGGCGCTACCAGACCCATCGCAGCACCGCCCAGTGCTAAAACACCGGCTAGCGTTAGCGCAAAATTTCCGAGTTCAGGCACCATAGGACTTATCCTGACTTAGCGAATTCACCTTTTCGTCTTTTGAGTAATCTGGCATGACGGTTTTCGGCACTGATTTGGGCTGTTCGCCTTGCAGTTCCATCAGCTCAGGCGGCATGTAATTTTCATCGTGCTTGGCAAGCACCTCGGTTGCAGTCATCAGCCCAGTCGAGCTGAGCTGTCCCTCAACCAAGATCCCCTGCCCTTCTCGAAACAAGTCCGGCAGGATGCCCGTGTACTGAACTGTGAATTCAGACCCTTGATGGTCAGTGAGTACAAATGTCACGCCAAGATCACGCTCACTTCGTCGCACACTGCCGTCAAGCACCATGCCACCAGCGCGCATAGTTTCCCCAACAGGGGCTGTACCGGAAACCACATCCGCAGGCGGATAGAACATGTTCATGTTTTCGCCAGAAACCTGAATAAGCAGGGCTGTGACGCCACTAGCGATCAGCAGTAGAAATAATGTCAGGTAAAGACGCTGCTTACGTTTTGGATTCATTGTGACTTCCGATGAGACTTTCGTCGGCCCCAGCGCGTTGCGCGAGTTCGGCTCGCTGTCTCAGTTGTTTGGTAACGTTTGAGAAGGCCGCTCGGGCGCTCAACCAAGAACCCAGCACAACCACTAACGTCGTACCGTAGGCAAGCCAAACGTAAAAACCATGTTTGCCCATTTGCAAAAATTCTGTAAACGTATCGAAATACATCAAGGCACCTTCTGCTCGGCAATCCACTCGTTCACCCAGCGGGCGTTGATATCACGTGTCAGTATCTCGACGCGCATGCGCAGCAACACGACAAATGCCGCGAAACAATAAAACCCCAGCACCATGACCAACAGCGGTAACCACATCTCACTGGGCATCGCGGGTTTTTCCGTCAGAGTAAAAGATGCGGGTTGATGCAAGGTATTCCACCACTCCACCGAATACTTAATGATTGGGATATTGATCGTTCCCACCATGGCAATCAAAGCGCTCGCCCGGGCACGCAGCTCCTGGTCGGAAATGGCCTCACGCAATGCAAAAATGCCAACGTAAAGAAAAAACAGAACCAGTGTTGAGATCGTTCGGCCGTCCCATTCCCACCAGCTACCCCAAGTGGGTGCGCCCCAAACGCTGCCGGAAAAAAGGGCTAATGCTGTGATCAACATACCCAACGGCAAGCAGGCTTCAATGGCTACATCCGTCAGCTTCATACGCCAGACCAGACCGACAAAGCCCGCGACACCCATACCGATGTAGAGGCTTTGGGCTAGCATAGCCGCTGGCACATGGACATACATAATGCGAAAGCTGTTGCCTTGTTGATAGTCAGCAGGAGCAAAAGCTAGCCCCCATATCGCACCGATTATCAACAAAATGGCTGACGCCGCACCCAATCCGGTCATCCACGGTGTTGTGAGTGAAAAAAACCACCGAGGGGATCCAAGCTTATGCCATAGCTGTTTTAGAGAGTCGCTCAGCATATCTCGCCTAAACAATTGTTAAATCGGGTAGTCACAGATTCTCCAACGTAACTCTAGGCGCACACATTACGCTGAACGGTTACTGTATCTCCAAACTGATTTTTAGGCCGGCGAGCGTCGCAAATGGAGCTATCGCCAAGGCCACTAAACTAATCAGGCTTAATGCGTAGATTTGGGGCATAACGCTTCTTCCTGCCTCTGCTGCCTCAATCATGTCTGCGCCGAAAATCAAAGTGGGTAAAAACAACGGCATTACAAGCAGCGCCAAAACGATGCCGCCTCTGTTAAAACCAACGGTAACGCTGGCACCAATGCTACCTAACAAACTCAGCGCGGGCGTACCCAACAACAAGCCCGCCATTAACTCAGGCAACGCATGGGCCGATATACCCAGCAAGAATCCAAGCACCGGACTGCAAAGTACAATGATAAACCCAGTGCTGGCCCATTGCATAAAAATTCGAATTAAGACTGCGACAAAAGGTACCTCAGCGCAGACCAGTATTTGCTCTAAAACCCCGCTATCGAAATCTCGCCGATACATCCCATCAAGGGCCATTAACTGTGTCAGCAGCACTAAGGTCCACAAAATTCCTGACGCAACCGATGAGGGTTGTTGCTGCCCGTCGTAGAAGAAAGCTGGAGCGGCAATCACAAACAACAAAGTGCTCAGCATCAAAAATGCCAAAGGGTTTATCACAGCACCTTTGGCGCGAAACAAAATTTGGATTTCTCGTCTAAAAACGCCGCGAATCATGTCAGCACGGCCTCGGAGCTCGCTTGTAACAAAATGGTCCGTTTGTTCGGAATTTCAATGGCGTGATGTGTCGCGCAAATAGCCACTCCACCCCGCGAACAATGATCTGCGATCACTTGTGTCATTAAAGCTTGAGCGGTTTGATCTAACGCTGTAAGGGGCTCATCCAGTAACCAGAGCTTCCTCTGACTCAACATCCAACGCGCAATCGCCACACGTCGCTGCTGTCCGGCAGACAGGCTGCTGCATGGGTCATATGCCTTGGCCAATACCCCCGCTTTCTGCAACGTATCGAGTATTTGCTGGGCGGGAACTACCTGCTCTTCAAGGCTAGCAAACCAAGAAAGATTCTCTATCGGCGTCAGTAGCCCGTCGAGTCCGAGTCGGTGCCCTTGGTAAAGCGAATCGCTCGCCTCAAAGACACCCGCGAACTGAGAGTGTAGCCCAGCGAGAGCGCGTAGCAGGGTGGATTTTCCGATCCCGTTATCCCCCATGAGCTCAACGTATTCTCCGGCAGCAATTGCCATGGTGAGCGGCTGAAATAATGTGTTCCCTCCCCGCTCACAGGTAAGGCTCTGCATTGTTAGCATTTGCCGCTCACTCAAATTCGCGCCGCTAATCGAGTGCCAGTCGAACACCCAAGTACACTTGTCGGGGCATTGCTGGGAAAAAGCGATAACTGCCAAAAGCAAAATCTGCGCGATCTGCGTATCGCTCATCGAGTAAGTTAATTACTCGCAAACTAAACTCTGTGCTCGGAGTGGCCTGCCACTGCAAGCGCCAGTTAACAGAATAATGACCTTTGTAACGAGCTGTGTTCGCCGCGTTAACGAAGTGCGATCCGACACGATTTACCTCCAGCTCTTGGCTCAAAGAATCAGAAATCGCCGTTCGCCAGGCGGCATGGCCTATCCACCTTGGGGCCGAGTCGAGGTCGTTACCGTCCATGATCTGCTCGCGCCCGTCGACAGCGCGGTCAAAGTCGTACTGGTGCCTTGCGTAGGTAGCTGCAATCTGCAACTCGTGACGACCAAAGCTTCGTTGCCCACTAACCTCAACACCAGCGGATCGCGTGCGGCCGTCGCTGACATTGAAAGCTTCTGAGTCACGAAACATGAAATTGCGAGTACGCTCGGCGAACAGCGCGACCGCAACGTTGGCATTCTTAAAACCTACCTCCAGCGACGATAGACGCTCACTATCTAGGTCTGCAATGACCTGTCCGCCGCGAAGACGATACAGTTCGGTCACTTGAGGCGGCCTGAATCCGCTGCTCACGTTGGCGTATAGCAGTCCTGCTTCTAAATCCCTTTCAGTACCCAAACGCACACCCACATTAGTGAACGAGTCCTCACGGCTGGCCGGGCGGGTATAAAGACACCCTCCGAAGCCGCATGGCGTTCCGTCGTCCTTGGTGTTACCAACAATGTGATTGTTGGTGTAATCATAATTCAAGTACTCGAGCCGAAGACTGTGCAAGATTCGTGTGCTGTCGTTTAGCTCGTGCGCCAGATCATAAAACCCAGCGATCAGCTGGGAATCGACGTCGTAGTCGTAATGCAAACCCTCGGGCCGAGTCGCCACCAAAAAGTTACTGCCCACTGTAGGCGAGTCTTGAAACTCCGATAGCGCACCGGACATTAGCTCCACCTGCCCGCCTAGATTCGCCGAAGTGTCACCAGCTGCTATGTTGTAGTTCACAATCACACCGCCGCTGGACTGGTCATTTTTCTCAAGTGGCTTGCCCGGCAGGAAGTGCTGCAAAAAAGCCATTTGTGAACGACGGAGGTAGGGCTTGATGACCCACTGGCCCTTTGCCCATTCGCTGCTAGCGCGCATCGACCAAGCGTCACGAAACGCTTCAGGATTGGGATTGGATCCGCGCAAATCGGGATCTTCATACGCTTCTAAACCGCGCACATAGGCGCCCGTTTCTTGGTTGAGCAAGGTTGCGGTGAATTGATTCTTCACTGACCAACCACCTGTCTCGGTAAGATGCGCGATAGACGCCTTTTGTTGACCATACCCGCTGCTATCGCGATGGCCATTCGTCGTTGTGCCTAGAATACTTGCGCCTACCAGGTGGCCATTACGCTCGAAGCCGCCGGCAGCACTGACGCGAGCAAAATCGTACCGACCCACCTCAATCCCCAGCGTTTCGTCTTGTGGTATCGGGCTGATAACGTTCACTGCGCCATGCAGCGCATTGCCACCAAGTACAGCGCTGGCAGGCCCCCGCCACACCTCGACGGCTTGAGCCTGCTCCATGTTCAACTCAAACAGATTGTTGATATTGCAAAATCCCTGAGGGCGAAGAGGAATACCATCTTCGAGCAAAGCGAACTCGCCACACGCGCCGTTGCCTGTATACACGCCGGACCGAATGGCTGTCAGGTGCTCTTGCCCTGAGCCTCGATTGATCCATACGCCGGGAACTCTGTTGAGCACTTCGCTGGGGTGAGTTGCCGCGACGTCGCGCACGGTGTCAGCGTCCAGGAGGCTAATACTGCCGCTTTCACCCAACCGATCTCGCAGACTGGACAAGCCCAGTACAATCACCTCTTCAATCTGATCAGCGCTTTTAGCTTCCGCAACGCCTTCCTCTGCCTGAAGCTGAGCCGGCAGAAAAAGCGCAACGCCTGCGAGAAAACCGAAAACTCTCAACATGGTATCGCCTCTTATTATTATCAATTGGCGCGAGACCATACTGACCAACACGGTGCGTTGCAATGAGATCGGCGACGGCGTCTAACCTTTAATCACAAAGGCTCCTCGGTGCCAGACACGCCCCGCAAAACCAACTGCTTTACCACGACGTCATAAGCGAAACGGCGGCGCTCACCAGCAATTAACGGCTTTAGATTGGTTAAGGTGAAGGTGCGAGGGCCAACTAGCGCAAGCTCATCCGATCCGTCGAAGCCGCTTGGGAGATTCGACGAAGCTACGGCGACCGCTTCGAAGTGCCAATCGGCATTCCCTAGTGAAGAGGCAGCGGAGAGTTCTGCACCAAAGGCAAGGTGCTCGCGTATCTGAAGGGCCAAGGTAGGAATGGTGAATTGCGTGCCATTATGAGCAACAAGTTCATAACGCAGCACGTCACCAAGGGCGACTTGGTTCGGTTCAGGCAACGCTGTGACAGGTTCAAGCTCAGTAACCATAACCGGCGATTCAGAACTCTTTGCAATGAGTTGGGAAGTTCCGATCCCAGCAGACTCGATTGGGTTCAAAACTCGTGGGCTCTTGCGATCAACTAGATCACTCTCTCGGGCCATCAAATCCCGCCGCGGAACAGGCCGCGTGAAGTCCAACTCCGCCAAAGCGCCACGAGCCATCAGCCGATACACCGTGGTTTGCACATCCACGCTAGCAGCTTCCGTTTGATTAGGAGCACCCCAAATCAACAGCATGGCGAGCACAGGTGGGAAGAAAAAAGTGCGCATGGATAAACTCCTCGGACCGAGATGTTAGTCTCGTGGAACGATGTCGATATACTCGTTTTCAGGATAAAAAATGATCTCTGCTTCGCCACGCTGAAGCATCGAGATCACTCTGTCGCGCTTTTGCTCGAGTGTGAAGTCTTGATGCCCGTAGTCGGTACCCTCACGCAAAATGAACGCATCTAACACACCCAACAGCGCGTCCATCGTCAATTCGCTCATGGGAATCTTAATCAATTAACGACTCGGCTCAAGCCGGGCTACATCAGTCCAGCTGTGTCGCATTGATACGCGTCTCGTCACGAGCCAAGTTAACAAAGTCAAACAGTCGTCGATCTCCCAGGTGTGACGGGGTGACGTTGTTAAGGCTGCGGCCTATATTGTCCACTCTTCCAGGGTTGCTGCGGTCCCAGCCCGCCAGCATCTCCTTGATAACCTGACGCTGTAAGTTGTCTTGGGAGCCACATAGGTTGCAGGGAATGATGGGGTATTGACGAAAATCTGACCAACGCTGAATAAGCGATTCTCGGCAGTAATACAAAGGCCTGATGAGCACGTTTTGCCCGTCATCGCTGAGCAGCTTCGCCGGCATCGATTTGAGCTTAGCCCCATAAAACATGTTGAGCATCAGCGTTTCAACCGCGTCGTCCAAGTGATGGCCAAGGGCTATTTTAGTGGCACCTATCTTCTTCGCATGACTATAAAGAATACCTCGGCGTAGACGCGAGCATACTGGGCAGGTTGTTTTGCCCTCGGGGGTTAGAGCCTTAACGACGCTATAAGTGTCTTGTTCGATGATATCGAATGTGACGCCGAGCTCTGTCAGGTAAGCGGGTAGAACCTCTTCTGGAAATCCGGGCTGCTTTTGATCCAAATTCACCGCGACGATTTCAAAATCAATCGGCGCATGCTTTGCAAAGCTCAGCATCACATCTAACAGGGTATAAGAGTCTTTGCCACCGGAGAGGCACACCATTACCTTATCGCCTTCCTCCAGCATGTTGAAATCAGTCAGTGCTTCGCCGACTAATTTACGCAGCTTTTTGTGGCACTTATTCTTTTCATACTGACCTTTGCGCGGATCCTTGGCACGAGCTGCATTGGCAGTCACTTTTGCCCGCTCTGAACTGGTCGCGGCTATTGGCGTTTTCGCTTCGTGTATTTGTGGTCCGATCGATGACGTCATACGACTTCTTACCTTGCATTGCTGACGTCACTATAGACCACGCAGCACGCTCATGGGTGGTGTATCAATCAAACTACGGCTTCCCGCCAGCCCCACCAACGTAATAATGCTGGCGCCAGCAACGGGGCCGAGCAACCACATCCAAGGATGCGGCTGAGCACCCAGCTCGAAAACTTGAAGCTGTAGCATTGCGACAATTAACTCTGCCCCAAACACAGCAACTACCCCGGCAAACGCTCCGAGAATGAGGAACTCGGCAGTCAGCGAACCACCAATCAGCGCCCGTGTACCGCCAAGGGCCCTTATCAAGCCATGCTCTGCCATCCGCGCATCACGGCTTGCCTGAATACTGGCGATCAAGACTAAGACACCACTAAGTAGCACCAGCGCCAACACTAACTCGACCGCCTGACTGACCTGAGCCACTATTTTTTGAATTTGGGCGATCAACGCGTCGATTTCGATCACCGTAATGGTTGGATATTGCCGCAGCAACGTATTCAAGAAAATCTTCTCACTGGGCTCCAAAAAGAAACTCGTCATATAGGTTGCTGGAAAATCTTGCAGCGCGCCGGGTGACAGTATGATGAAGAAGTTCGGCGTCATACTTTCCCATTCAAGAGAGCGAATGCTGGTAATCGTTGCCCAAACTTTTTTGCCCCCGACGTCGAACTCCATGCGATCGCCTAATTTCAGGTCAAAGTCTTCTGCATAATCCCACTCAAGTGAGACCTCGGCCTCAGAACTTTCCTCGGACCACCATCTGCCTTCAATAATGTCGTTATTTTCCGGTGGCAGAACCGACCAAGTAAGCGAGCGCTCTGAAGTCAGCCTCGGACCTCCGGTCTGACGACGAACCCTTTCTTGCCAATCCTTCGCGGACTCGTCATTTACCTGAGAGACTCTGCCGCGAATCATCGGGAACAAAAACTCCCCCTCAGTGGCTTGGTCTCGTACCAGTTCTCTTAATCCGTCGACTTCGTCTTCAGCGATATTCATGACGAAATGGTTGGCCGCATTTTCTGGCACTTGCGAACGCCACTCATCGATCAAAGCCGTGCGAATCAGTACCAGCACCAAAAGCAGCATGATCGCGACACCAAAAATCAAAATCTGCGCAGTATTTTCGGTGCGACGCCGTTGCAGCCCTGCTAAAGCAAGACGCCAACCGCTTTTAGCCTGCATACCGGCGACTCGGCCGCCCTTTAACAGCGCCCATGCCAACGTACCGAAAATCAGGCAGATACTGACGATACTCAGCAATGTCCAAAGGGTCAGCCACAGATCCTTGGTGTACCAAACCAACAAAACGAGACTGCCGCCAGCTGCCGCACCATAAGACAACCAGCGACTCAGCGGCGCAACCCCAAGGTCACGACGTATTACACGCATAGGCTCCACATTTTTAAGATGGATGAAAGCTGGCATCGCAAAAGCCAAGGCACAGATCAAACCCGTCGCAGAGCCGAGCAAAAAAGGTCTGAACGTCGGCATAGGAAGTTCGACAGCGATTAGCGACGCCAAAATTTCCACAATGGCAATATGCAACAAGGAACCCGCCAACAATCCCATCGATATGGCTGCTAGTCCCACTAACAACAGCAACGACATAAAACCACGCAGTATTTGTGCAGGCGTGGCGCCCAGTGTCTTCAAGACGCCCACATGATCGAAGTGACGTTGCGCATAGCGATGCGCTGAGAGCCCGACAGCAATGCCAGCGAGCAACACGCCTAGCAGACCGCCAAGCAGCAGGAAGCTCTCAGCACGATCAAGGGCTCGCCCGATTCGAGGACTGCTCTCACGCACGCTTACCCAAGAGTAGTCTGGCTTTAACGGCAAGACGCCACGTAATTCTTCCAATACCACCTCGTCCCCTGACAGCAGCAACCGATAGGACAGGCGACTGCCCGGCTGCACCACCTCGGTGGCTGCAACATCCTTGAGGTTCATTAGCAGTCTTGGCCCCAGATCGAAAAATGATCCCCCGCGATCTGGCTCGGCGATCAACACCTTGGTCACCTGCAGCTCGGCCATACCCACTTCCAACGTATCACCAAGCGTGACGTCCATGGCTGGGAACAAACGGGAATCCAGCCAGATGGTCCCCGGCGACGGCACTGCCTGAGTAGCCCCCCCAGATTCAAAAGGCTGGTTACCGATTATAAGTTCACCGCGCAGCGGATAGGCCTCATCCACGGCCTTGACGCTAACCAGCTGGTTGAGGTCCCCAGAAAAGACCATGGAAGGAAACACCAGCGTTTGCGCTGTCCTCAGCCCTAGCGCTTCCGCTTGCTGAACAAAATCACCGGGAATGGCCCGACCGCTGGATATTTGACGATCTGCCGCCAAGAAATTCGAGGACTCCTCCAGCAAAGCGCTCTGTAGTCGATCAACAAATAAGCTGATGGATGTGACCGTACCAACGGCTACCAGTAAAGCCACTAACAGCAAGCCCATCTCTCCCGACCGGACATCCCGCCATGCCATGCGCGCAACTAGTTTGATGTTCATAGGGCCGCCGTCTCCGCATTATTGCTTGGTGCGATTTTTCCACCAGCGATTGAGATGGTGCGCGAACATCGAGCTGCAAGCTGCAGATCATGGGTAACCATAATCAGCGTTGTGCCGAATTCAGTGTTCAAATCAAAGAGCAATTGGCAAATCAGCTCACCAGTTTGCGTATCTAAGTTGCCTGTCGGCTCATCTGCGAAGAGCACGGTCGGGTTGGACGCGAACGCACGAGCGATGGCAACCCGCTGCTGCTCTCCACCTGACAATTGCCGAGGGTAGTGCTCAAGTCGATCTCCGAGGCCTACTTTTTCAAGCAGTTCCTTAGCCTGAGATTGGGCCAGCCGGTCTCCGCGTAGCTCAACCGGCAACATGACGTTTTCTAGGGCGGTAAGCGAAGCTAGTAATTGAAATGACTGAAAAACAAAGCCCACATGTTGGCCGCGAATCAGGGCCCTAGCCTCTTCATCGAGCTCGGTCAAGTTATCTTCGAGTAGCCGCGTGATACCGCTAGATGCCGTATCTAAACCCGCCAAAATACCCAACAGCGTCGTTTTTCCGGAACCAGAGGCACCGACGATCGCAACAGTCTCGCCTTGATTGATTTCCAAATCGATGCCATCCAAGATTACCAGCTGACCTGCCGAGGTCTGTACAATCTTTTCTACACCTTCAGCACTTACGACGGTTCGATTCATGATTTCCTTATTGCTCCGCTTATCTTGTTCCACGCCCGCTTACACGAATAAGAGGACGTCGCTGACAGCATCGTCTCCGACCGCAGCGGCTTTTTTATTTGTAGTGCTGCTATTCGCATCAGCGACCGCAATCTCAGAGCGACAATCTGCACCAGACAACCTCCAAGAACTGTCAAAAACGGGCAATTCAAAGATTCTCGTGCTGGGTGACAGTATCAGTGCTGGTTATGGTATGAATATCGATGATGGATGGGTCAATTTATTGAACCAAACTCTGATTCAACGTGAGTCCCGATGGCGCATGATCAACGCAAGCATATCCGGCGAAACGACCACTGGGGGGCTCAAGCGGCTCCCAGACTTACTTGAAGAGCACACCCCGCAAATCGTCGTCCTTGAACTCGGCGGCAATGACGGCTTACGGGGTTATCCTACCACGAAAATTCGAAACAACCTTTTGCAGATGACTGACCTAGTGGACCAGGCTGGCGCAAAGTCGGTAATCATTACCATGCGCATTCCTGCAAACTATGGCCCACGTTATACCCGTGCATTTGAGCAGGTGTTCGCGGAAGCCGCGGAAAGCTCCGGGGCAGCCTTAGTACCGTTTTTATTCGAGGCCCTTGCAGTTGATCCGGAGATGATGCAAGAGGACGGCATCCACCCGACTGCAAAGGCCCAACCCAACTTGGTCGAAGGGTTCCTACCCTATCTCGAGACGATGATGTAGCCGATGCCGGTTCAGCCGATGCTCTTCGTCTTTCGCTGATCCTGACCAATATGTTGCTCGCCGCGCTGAACCGCCAAACCTACTTGGTGCTGCCGCTCTCTGAATTGCTGACGCCGCGTTTCGCTGGTGCGCTCGATGCAGTGGGGGCAACTCACCCCGTGCTCAAAATCAGGACTGGTGATTTCTTCCCTAGATAATGGATGTCGGCAGGCATAGCACTGTTTGTAGGCTCCCTGCTCCAACTGGGCGTTGACCGAAACGCGCTGATCGAAAACAAAGCATTCGCCGTTCCAACGAGACTCATCCGTTTTTGCATCCTCAAGATATTGCAAGATACCTCCGTCCAGTTGGTAAACACTATCAAAACCCTGATTGAGTAAAAAAGAAGACGCTTTTTCACAGCGAATACCGCCGGTGCAGAACATGGCAATTTTTGTGTGCTTCTGGGGATCCAAATTGTCCCCAACCCACTCAGGAAACTGTCGAAAACTGTCGGTATGGGGCGATACTGCTCGGTCGAATGTGCCAATGTCGATTTCGTAATCGTTTCGAGTGTCAATCACCAAAACTTCTGGATCATCCAGCAGCGCATTCCATCTTTGAGCGCTCACATGCTCGCCTGTCTCACTCATATCCAAGTCATCCACACCGAAGCTAACAATCTCAGGCTTCACCCGCACTTTAAACCGATGGAAACCGCTGTTGCCTGAGTGTAGATCAGACCACTTTTGCGATTTAACTCCATAGCGCTCTAGCAAATGTTGGGATAGTTGATGAAGCGCCTGAGTATTTCCAACTACCGTGCCGTTCACGCCTTCGGATGCCACCAAAATTGTGCCTCGCAAGCCAAGCTTTTCACCCAGGGTTTGCAAGCTCATCCGCTCGTTTTCCGGCTCCGCGACAGTAAGAAATTGATAAAACGCCAGAACTCGTCGCATCAGTGTTCAGCCGACTCGCTGTTCTCTCCGCCTGCGCAAGGGGGAGACATGGGCGCTTGATTGAAGCGTGCTTGCCACTCGTCTTGGGTATACACATGAATCGCCAAGGCATGCATACCGCTGGCAAACTCACTGTCCAGCAATCCGTTAATCATACGATGCCGCTGCAACGCTCGTTGACCCGCGAAGGCCTCGCTCACCGCAACCACCTTGAAATGACTCTCTGCACCCTCCGGGACATTGTGCCCATGGCTTTCATCCAAGACCTCAAGGTGCTTGAGCGCTAGATTGCTGGCTAGCTGCTCTTCTATTCGTTTGCGTCTGTTCAAGGTATTTCCTCTGGCTAATCTACGCAGCCCAATGCTATTCAAGTATAGGGCCCTGTCAGGGTTCGATCAAAATTAGACTGATGTTGTCGTTGCCGCCCATGTCCAGCGCATGGCTAATCAGTCGATCAGCCGCTTCGTCGAGATCTTCAGTCGACAAAGCTTGTGAGATTTTTTCAACCACGACACGGTCGCTAAGACCATCACTGCACAGCAAGAAACGCTGTCCGGAATCGTCACACCGACCGTGACAATAACCGGGGTCTAACGGCTGCCGTAACCCTAACCCCTGAGTTAATACATGTCCGTAATGCGCCTCGACATCGATGCCTGGCTCTACTTCACCGCTATCGAGCATGCGCTGAGCTAAGCTGTGGTCCTTACTCAGCTGCTGCAACTGACCCTCACGCCATCGGTAAAGACGTGAATCGCCGACCCATGCCGCATGCCAGTGATTCTGAGCCCGAGCCCAGATAACCACAGTACTGCCCATTTTTGAGGGCATCTCTTTGAGGGTGCTAATGGCTGAGATCGCGTCATGGGCAATCTCAATCGCTTCGAACAAGGGGGCTTGTGACCCTATCAACGCTGACCGCAAAGAGGTACTAATTTTATCGACGGCGACATTGCTGGCCTCGCTACCGGCCATCAGCCCCCCCATGCCGTCCGCAAGCACGGCTACCCCACTGTCTGTTTCAAATCGCAACGCATCTTCATTGTGCATGCGCTGCAGACCGGGATGAGTGCGACCGACCATCTTCACGGTATCGGCCTTTGGTGGATCGACATTTCAGTAAGCTACCGTTTTCCATCGTTTATCTAAAAACCACCACTGTGCGCTAGCTACAGTCCAGTTCTTTTGGCCTATGTCGCCATGGCCAACACAGTGTAGCCTTAGGTTTGGGACAGACAAAGCGCACTCAGCCTTTGACAACGTCGCGTTGCTGACTGATACACGCAAACGCTTCGGGTAAACTCCCAACGTTAGAAAGAACACGAACAGGTCAAGATAATGCTAGCAATTTTATCTCCCGCCAAAACACTGGACTTCCAAAGCCCGTTGGCGACCGAACAACATACCGTTCCGCAGTTTATAAAAGACTCCACTTCGTTGATTAAAACACTGAGAGAGCTTGAACCTGCCGACATCAGCTCTCTCATGGGTATCAGCGACAAGTTGGCGTCGTTAAATCACGGCAGATACGCCCAGTGGTCGGCAAATTTTGATGAGCGATCAGGGGCCCGCGCTTCTGTGTTGGCTTTCAAAGGGGATGTCTACCTAGGATTGGACGCGCAGACGATGAGCAAACGTGACTTCACCTGGGCGCAAAAGCGGGTTCGCGTGCTGTCCGGGCTGCACGGACTGCTGCGACCCTTAGATCGAATTCACCCTTATCGTCTTGAGATGGGAACAAAACTTGCCAACGCTAGGGGCAGTGACCTATACGAGTTTTGGGGTGGCAAGGTAACACAGGCATTGAATGAGGCCTTAGCCGAGCAGCGCAGCAAAACCCTAATCAACTTGGCGTCTAACGAGTATTACAGAGTTGTGCAGCCAGAAAGTATCGATGGACGTATTGTGACCATTAATTTCAAAGAATGGCGTCGCGACGCGTACCGCTTCGTCTCCTTTTCAGCAAAAAAAGCTCGAGGCCTGATGGCACGCTACATGGTCGATCAGCGGGCAGAAAAGCCTGACGACCTGCGAAGCTTTGACGTTGAGGGCTATGCCTTCAATGAGGGGCTTTCCAGCCAAAATGAGTGGGTCTTCACCCGACATCCAGCATAGACCGCATCGCAAATTATCAAAGAGACTTATTGTGAGTGAAAACCGCCTAACCCTTCAGCAACAGACCGAGCTAGAAGCTGCCACATTTCGACGCCTGATTGCACACCTTGACGAGCGCAAGGACGTGCAAAACATCGACCTCATGATTCTCGCAGGCTTCTGTCGCAACTGCCTTTCCAAGTGGTATAAAGCCAGCGCTGACGAGCAAAGCATTGCGCTTGATTTGGATCAAGCTCGTGAGACGATCTATGGCATGACCTATGAAGAATGGAAGAACAACCATCAGGCGAAGGCCACTGCGGAGCAACTGGCGGCTTTGGAAAATGCCAACGGCTAACCAATGTCGTGGCTAGCGCGATACGTGAACGAAAACGACTACTTAGACCGCAGAAGAACTTATTGGAGCGAATGGAGAGGACTGCTCTTATTTCTCCTCCTCCTACTGCTAGTCAGAACCACTGTTGTCGATTGGAACCATGTGCCGTCTCGCTCTATGGCACCTTCGATTATCCCGGGTGACCGCATTTTTGTTGATAAAACGGCGTTTGGCATCCGTCTGCCCTTTACGGACTCGCCAATCATTCAATGGAGCGAGTTAGATCGTTTCGATGTCATCGTCTTTAAGGCGCCGCGCACTAATATCTTGACGGTCAAACGCTTGATTGGCCTGCCCGGCGACCGTGTCAGCTTGCAGAACGGCGAATTGAGTATTAACGAGCAAGGTGCTCAATACGAAGAGTATCCAAATACGTTTAATTCAGACCAGCTTAGCGCCGCTTATGGCCATACCGAGCAATGGAGCGAGAGCATTCTGGGTAGCCGGCAATGGATCCTGCGTTACAAAATCTCTTCAAAGCGCGGCGGCGAGGACTTCGATACGGTACTTGTCCCAAAGGGCCACTTCCTGATGCTGGGCGACAACCGCGACAACAGTGGTGACTACCGAAAATTTGGATTTGTACCCCGGGAGGCCATTGTCGGGAAAGCGACAGGCATATTATTTTCGCTAGACCCAGAAAACTACCACCTGCCACGCTGGCACCGCGGGGTATCTGCTTTTCGCTAACAACTACGGCCGCCAAAAACGTTGAATCGCCCAAATCAACACGGCGCCACCCAAACCGGCAGCAGTCAAAGCGAGCACGAACGCAGCACTGGTGAACAGCAGTTCGAGAGTTTCTTCCCGATCAACCCCGTACTGGTCACCCAACCACAATACGCCTGCAACCATCGCTACGGTTCCCAGCAAAATAGTGCGCAACATACGATTGGACTTTTTGCGCTGCGCGCTGGCGCGTTCGCGCGCGCGCGTTGGCCTAGAGTGGTAGGAGTCTCTCTCGTCGGTTTGCATAGCGTTGCAGTCTCATCGTTAGGACAGGCCAAATTGTCACCTAATCTTGTCTGACTGTCGCCAACAGACTGCAATTGGTGGGATCCGCTACGTTTACATCGGCCTTTAAGCTACTATTCGCGCCCGCATAGAAACCTTCAGATAGCACGTGCCGGATTCTCCCAATACTCTAGAGGCCAATCAATCAGCCACCATCGGTTCGGTTGAGTTCCGCTACGCACGCACTATTTTGCTGCTATCACTCGTCTCGGTTGGGTTCGGCTTCACGGTTTTATTCGCCATCTTAGGCCCGCTGGGCCGAGAGGTTGGGATGAGTGAACTACAGATCAGTTCCATAATTGCTGCCTCTTCTTTGGTGGTGTTTTTAGCAAGCCCGCGCTGGGGCCGACTCAGTGATCGCTGGGGTCGAAAGCGAGTCATGGTTATTGGTCTCTTCGGCTACGCCTGCGGCAATCTTTTGTTCGCGAGCGTTTTTCATCTCACCTTAGTAGGCGCTTTGCTCCCGCTGGCCGGCTACTTGCTGCTGATGCTCACCCGGGTAATGCACGCCAGCGTTATGTCGGCGATCATGCCTGCAAGCAGCGCCTATATGGCTGACATTACCTCGGTCGCTACGCGTACGAAGGGTATGGGCGCCGTGGGCGCAGCAAACAACTTCGGCAGCATTCTTGGGCCGGCTCTAGGCGGTTTGCTTGCCGGCATCACTTTGCTCACCCCTCTTTGGGTCGCCTCCGGTGTCGCTTTAACGACGGCAATCTTTGTGATCTTTTTACTTCCCGATATTCCTAAAGCTGTACCGGCAAGCGATCTGCCTGCCGCTGGCAGAGCCTCCAAGCTCAGTTATTTCGACCCACGAATATTGCCGTACATTGTCGTTGGAGCTTTGATGTTTATGGGCATGGCGCTGGTACAACAAACCTTGGCGTTTCGTTTTCAGGACGTGCTTGGACTGACCGCGGTCGAGACTGCTCAAACCTTTGGCATCGCCATGGGTTGCTCGGCTGCTGCTTCGCTAGCAAGCCAAATCGGTTTGATGCAGCGAATGAGTCTTACCCCTTTCCAATGGCTGCGCATCGCTTTGCCTGTACTAGCCATCGCTTTTGCCTGCTTAGCCATGGCGGATTCTCAGTCGATGTTGATGATCGCCATGGTCTTGCAAGGCGCAGCCATGGGATTAGCTGGGCCTGCTTTTATGGCCGGCGCCTCACTGGCAGTAGAGCCTCATGAGCAGGGCGCGGTTGCGGGTATCGCGGGCTCTTGTGGCCCGCTGGGATTTACCGTTGGCCCCCTTATCGGCGGCTTTTTTTATCAAATATCCCCCGACTTGCCTTACTGGTTCACGTTCGCTATCTACCTACCTCTGCTAGGCTTCGTTATGCGCCAGCGACGCGGGGAAAAACGGCGTGACCAAAACATGTCCGTTAATAAATCCGCGGGTTCATGAGCCCGCGTTAGGAACAAGGAACACTTAGCATGCAGGATGTCTCAACCGATCTTCCCAACGAGTCCTTACGGTGAATAACGCGGTCTGGCAGGCTCCCAGCGCGGAGCTGTACGGGGATATACGCATTGGCGAAGGCGTATCGATATGGCCCCAAGTAGTGATGCGCGCCGAATCAGACCACATCGAAATTGGAGCGTTTACCAACATCCAAGACTTCACCATGGTCCATATCGCCAATGTACCAACGAAAATCGGCGCATACTGCTCTATCACCCATCACTGCACTATTCATGGAGCTACGATTGGCGACAACTGTCTGATTGGTATTAACGCCACCATCATGGATCGCGCCGTTATCGGCGATAACTGCATTATCGCCGGCCATACTATTGTGACAGAAGACACTGTGATTCCACCAAACTCCATTGTCGCAGGCGCCCCGGGTAAGGTGAAAGCCACGCGCAACAATTTTGTCGCGAATCGGCTCAACGCCCTCGCGTATTACGATAACGGCGCCGCCTATGCCGTGGGGAACTATCGGGCGTGGGCGCACCCGGAGCAGCAGGCAATGATGGCACAACGCCAAATTGACCTCGAAGCTGAGTTTGAGAAGCGCTATGGGCGTTGATAACAACCAGCAAGAGACTTTTTCCGCCTACAGCGAAGACCAGTGTTTGGCTCAAGGAACCTTGGTTGACGCAGCCCTCGCCGCGCGACGACACCTAGATCAACAAAATCAACGCCGAGCGCTCATACTTCAGGACAGCACTTGTCAGGTAATTGATTTAGACCTAAGTGGCGATGAAGCGCTGCTGGCCCGAAAAGCCGAACACTTTCCGCTTGCCGCAAATGCCCGTAATCCGGCGGATGATGCTCCTGTTGCCAAAGAAATTACCCTGCTACCCCGGCATTGGGATTGGCTAGCCCAGCAACAAAGCAGCCCTGCCGCGGTTCTGCGGCGACTGATTGATGAAGCGCGACGAGACCCCTATCAACGCGCCGCCAGTGAAATACGCCACCATCAAAATCTGACCTATCGTTTCTGTCAAACGTTGTGCGGCGATTTGCCCAGCTACGAGGAAGCGCTACGCGCCCTTTTCGCGAGAGACGAAAGTGGATTCCTAACCCAAACAGCCAACTGGCCGAGTGATCTGGCGCGTCAGGCGAGACAATTAGCCGCTCCTATCTGGCGGTTAGATATTGATGCCGAAGACAACTAGCGAGCAACGCTAACTCAGCGAAAGCCATAATCGAAGTAGTTGGCGTTGCTGATTGGCGCCGTCTTCGTAAGCAGTTCGTCCATGAGCGATGGTGTGATTTGACAACAGCTGTATATCGCCGGGCTCTAG
>CAJWZG010000023.1 GCA_913049565.1 uncultured Gammaproteobacteria bacterium | reverse complement strand
GTTTCAGGCGTGCGAACAACTTAACTGTAACTCCTTACAACGTCCTTCCCCCCAAGAAGATCAGTTGTTTTCAGATGACCTTTATCTGACACGCCTTTTTTACTGTCTTTTCCTGTTTCGCTGCGTCGAAAAAGCCCTGCCGGGGAGCATGCGCCAAGCACAACTGGCGCCATTGGCTCCGGCAGACTGCAATAAGTTCTTGCGGTAATTAACTCAGCAACTCAAGAGCCGCCTCAGACAACGTAGTTACACCCTGTTTTTGCGCGTCCAGATCGACGTCATGACCTTCACCCATGGCACCCACCAAGTAGCGCTTATACACGCCTTGATTAATGGCGGCCAAACGCCAATGTGAGAATGCTCGGTAGTAGTTGATGTCACTGAGATCACGCCCTGTGGCGTCGGCATAGCGCTCAGACAGCGTTTCGCGACTGCAAAATCCGCCTGCGGAAGTCGGGCTTAAGTCCTCCTCCCGCTCACCCGGTGATATCCAGGAATTCAGCAAATAACCCACGTCGGCTAACGGATCGCCAAGGGTACACAGTTCCCAGTCCAGCACCGCACTCACCTTGCCGTTATTGGTAATCATGTTGCCCAAGCGGTAGTCGCCATGAACGATAGCAGAGCCAATTTGCTCGGGCATGCGCTGAGCTAACAGCCGGGTGCTTTCGTCCATCGCCGACACTTCGTGGGTTTTCGTGGCTTCCCACTGAGTAACCCATCGCTTCATCTGTCTCTGCAGGTAGGCTTCTTTGCGGCCTAGATCACCCAGGCCCACATCGTCAGGGTTGATGCTATGTAAGGCGGCCAGCACATCGATTACATGCAGGCCGAGGCTGGCTCGATCCGCCTCGGACAAAGCCGCCGCCGCGTCATGATCGTGCAGCACTGGGCCGGCGACATAATTCATGACATAGAAAGGGGCGTCGTTTACCGCGTTATCTGAGCAAAGACCCTCAGTGCCAGCAACCGGCACGGTAGAACCCTGTAACGCTGACACAATTTTGTGTTCACGGCCCATGTCGTGAGCACTTTGCAGCACATGGCCCAATGGCGGGCGACGCAGAACGTAAGCGGCTCCCGCAGCGTCTTTTACACGATACGTCAGGTTCGAGTGACCACCGGCTAGCAACTCAAAATCTAGCGGCGTTTGCAGGCTCGGCACCCGTTCCGCAAGCCACGCAGTAACGGCGACAACGTCTATTCCTTCAATCCGCTCCAAAATCCCTCTCCAGTAACCCGTTTTTCTGTTTCCAGATCATAGCCTGATGCTGAGAAAATGCGCCATGACAAATCGCCCGGTCGCAAAAACCCCGGTGGCAATGCCTTGAGCATGATCAAAAGTGCCGTATGATCTGCTCTCACTGATTTCTATCGAGAGGCTCATATGCTGCGCATTCTTACCCTCATCGGCGCGTTGCTCGTCACCAGCACGCTGCAAGCAGAACGCATCGAAAATTTCGTGCTGTTAGATCAACACGGAGATGCCCACAACTTGCACTACCACCGTGATAAGTCGGCCGTTGTAATCATGATTCAAGGCAATGGCTGCCCGATCGTGCGTAATGCCCTTACTGACTACAAAGACTTGCGCGATGAGTACGCCCAGCAAGGCGTGCACTTTTTAATGTTGAATTCCAATCTGCAAGATCAGCGCAGTACGATCCTCGCGGAAGCCCAAAAGTACGGGATCGACATGCCGATACTGCACGACGAAACACAGTTGATCGGCGAGTCGTTGAACCTTATTCGCACTGCCGAGGTACTGGTCATTGATCCCAAGACTTGGGAAATCGCATACCGAGGCCCCATCAACGACCGCCAGGTCTATGAACGACAAAAAGCCGAAGCGTCTAACCACTTTGTTGCTGCGGCGATTGATACCGTGCTGGCAGGCGACACGGTCCCGGTGGCCAACCGCGACACCATGGGGTGCCTAATCAACTTTGCCCAGCGTAACGCCAATCACGCCCAAATAAGCTATACCGACACCATCGCACCGATCCTTCAGGAGAAGTGTGTGGTCTGCCACACCGAGGGCGGTCTTGGCCCTTGGGCCATGTCCAGTTACGAGATGGTCAGAGGTTTCGCTCCGATGATGCGCGAAGTGATCCGTACCAAGCGCATGCCGCCTTGGCACGCCGATCCGCATATTGGTGTTTGGAAAAACGACAAATCACTGAGCCTTGAGCAAACACAGACGCTGGTGCATTGGATTGAAGCTGGTGCGCCAAGAGGCACGGGTGAAGACCCATTGAAAAGTCTGTCGATTGCCCAGGTGCAGTGGCCGCTGGGTGAGCCGGATTTGATTCTGGAAATGCCGGAATACACGATCCCTGCCAGCGGTGTAGTGGATTACAAGTTTCCGCGTTTGATCAATCCACTAGATCAAGGGGTTTGGGTGAAAGCAGCGACGGTGATTCCTGGCAACCGTGAAGTTGTACACCATATTCTCGCTGGCTCGATCGATGCTTCGACAGCGCAAGCCAAACGTAATTCGGGTGTGTTTGATAACTATTTGATCGGCTACGCACCAGGTAGTGAATCCAATGTTTTTCCAGCAGGTACCGGCGTCTACATTGCTCCCGGCGGTGAATACACGTTCCAGCTACATTATACGCCTATTGGTCGCGAGGTCGTGGATTCATCGCGCATTGGTTTGTATTTTCATGACGAAAGACCTGACAATTTCTATCGTCAGGACGTCATTATGGACCCGACGATTACGATTCCTGCGAACGAGGCAAGGCACGCAGAAGTGGCCTATTACTCGTTTGACAAGTCTGCGCTTCTCCATGATCTGATCCCTCATTCGCATTACCGAGGCGTTGCGTCGAAATTTGAGCTTATTAGCCCCAATGGGAAAAGGGAAACCATTTTGTCTGTTCCCAACTACGACTTTAACTGGCAACGCACTTACACCTTCGTTGAGCCAATTCGTATCGAACCGGCCAGCAAGTTGGTGCACACCACTTGGTACGATAACTCTTCGGCCAACCCAGGCAACCCTGACCACAACCGAACAGTGCCTTGGGGTCAGCAAAGTTGGGATGAAATGTTATATGGAGCCTTTAGCTACACCTTAGCGGAAGAAACCTCAGAAGCACCCATATTTAACAAGGCCCTCGCCGACACAACCCAGATGGTCGGCTTCTTGGACAAAAATATGGACGGAAAACTTAGCTGGAAGGAACTCCCCAACAAAATTAAGAAACGGTTGGTGCAAGGCTTCAAGATGGTCGATGCCAATGCCGATGGCGGCTTGGATATTCAAGAGCTGTACAACATCAGCCGGCGAAGCGACGAGGCCGAGCAAAGCGACTCAGGTACGGGAGCCGGGGGCGGTTAAGCTTCCGCTGTATTTCGAGACAAACCCCTGCTCAGACAGGGGTTTTTTCTTTGCGCGGTCATATTTGGGTTAAAGTATCCAGCGTCATCACGCTGACCTCACAGCACAATAATACGAACAGGATAGGGTTATGGAACGCAAATACGACATCATCGTTTGGGGCGCGAGTGGTTTTACCGGGCGCTTGGTTGTGAATTACATGGTGGAGCAAAACCGCAACAGCAATTTGCAATGGGCGGTTGCCGGCCGCAACCCGTCAAAAGTCAAAGAAGTGCTCGACGACCAAGACATACCTATTATTCAGGCAGACAGCCACGATGAGGAGTCCATCAGCGACTTGGTGCAGCAGACGCGAGTTGTGCTTACTACTGTTGGTCCCTACGCGCGCTACGGCTCATCGCTGGTTGCGGCCTGCGCCAAACACGGCACTCACTACTGCGACCTAACGGGTGAAGTGCCTTGGATGCGTGAGATGATTACCACCTACCAAGCCGAGGCCAAAGCGAGCGGTGCACGTATCGTCCATACCTGCGGCTTTGACAGTATTCCGTCGGATCTAGGCGTTTACTTCCTGCAACGGCATATGATCGACACTCATGGCGTACCTGCTCGGCTAATCAAATATCGACCACAAGCGTTTAGCGGCGGTTTCAGCGGCGGCACCATCGACAGCATGATGGCGATGATGGAGCAAGCCAAAGAAGATAAAAGCATTCTGAAAAAATTAGCCGACCCCTACGTACTAAACGACACATCGCGCGGACTCGACGGGCCAGATCAAATGGGTGCTTACTTTGATGACGACTTCGACTCATGGGTTGGCCCCTTTGTAATGGCCGGGGTCAATACGCGGGTCGTGCGACGCAGCGCGGAATTGCTCGACGGCCTGTACGGCACCGACTTTCAGTACAACGAAGGCACTCCTACAGGTAAAGGCCCGGGCGGTTTTCTGGGCGCCACGGGCATGGGTGTAGGCACCGGCGCGTTCGCCGGCATGGCCGCTTTTTCTGTGACACGAGGTCTGCTGCAAAAATTCTTGCCAAAGCCTGGTGAAGGTCCAAGCGAGGACGCCATTAACAATGGCTATTACGATATTGAACTGTTTGCCCAACACCCAACCGATCCGAGCAAAAACACCCGGGCTCGGGTTAAGGGCGACAAAGACCCCGGTTATGGTTCCACCTCGAAAATGATTGCGGAGAGTGCCATGGCGCTCGCACAAGATGACTTGCCCGTAGGCGGTGGTTTTTGGACACCCGCATCGGCCATGGGCGATGCATTGCTCAAACGCTTGCCCCAAAGCGCTGGCGTCACCTTTGATATTGTTAAGAGCAGCTAGGCGTTACAGGCCTAGCTCTCGGCGCACATCGCTCAGTCGTTCAATGGTCTCTAAGGCAAGCGCCTGATCTGAGGCCATGTTGCGCACAATAATGTCCGTAAACCCTGCTTCAGCAAATTCGGCAAACTGTTCGGCTACCTGACCCACCTCTCCACAAACCAACGCATCTTCAGGAAATCCTCGATAACCCTTAGCCACCGCTTGCTCCTTAAACTGGCTAGCGGCCTTGGCGCTGTCGGCTATGAAAATATCTCGGCGCAGCGCGATAGCGGCGGGTTGGCGCCGATGCTCTGCACAGGCCTGCCGATATTGGTTGAGTTGCTGCTTTGCCTGCGCAGGTGTTATCGCCGGCGTGCCTAACCAACCTTGGGCCAGCCGCGCGGTACGGTTTATCGCCGCCGGGGCGGTCGCGCCTATCCAAACTTCAATCTTCTGTGCTGGCAAAGGGCCAATTTTGGCATTCTCGATAGCCCAAAATCGCTCGTGGCTGACCGTTTCTCCGGCCCAAAGCCGCTGCATGATTGACAATGAGTCTTCGAACATCGCAGCCCTGTCGCGCATATCCACACCCATACCGACGCTCTGATGAGGTAAGCCGCCTAACCCACACTGCAAAATAAATCGGCCGGGCATAATGGCCGCTAGCGTGGATATTTGCTCGGCCAGCAGCACCGGATGCCACAGCGGCAGCAGGTACAATGCCCCGGCCGGTTTGTTATGCCATTGGGCCAATAATCGACCCAAAATAGGCGAATTCTGCAAATAGGTGTGATCGGTTACATGATGATCGCCAACAAACAAACTGTCTAAATCCGCCTGACGTGCCGCCTGTGCACGCTCGACCATGTTGCGCACTGCTGCGGCGGGATCGCTGACGCGATACGCAGATTGAATGGAGATACCAATTCGCATGACGTTATCTAAACGTTGCCCGACCGAGGCAGGTCAATGTTTAAACTGAAGTCAGTCGCCGGGCTTTGTTCGGTTTTTAACAGCTCGCCGCCGTTGAACAAGAAGTCGTAAACCAGCGGGTTTTCCTCGGTTTCGCAAGAAACAAGGCATCTATCAAGCACCGCGGGCAGCCAGATCTCATCATCAGCCCACATGTCTTGGTAAGGAATCGCGTCTACCAAACACCAAAAAGGATTCGCCTCGGGCGTGTTGGTCAGGGTGCCGGTGTATCGATCAGCCACAAACACATAACCCAGCCACTGCGGACCATCTTCTTCAACGAATCGAAGCTCTGCCCGACATCGAAGCGACTCCACTGCAAGCCCGGTTTCTTCGCGCAGTTCCCGCCTCGCGCATTCGCGTAACGATTCGCCGGTCTCCCACTTGCCGCCCGGCGCATTGATTTTACCTTTGCCGTGCCCCGTTAGCTTTTCAATTAGCAGCACTCGGGGCGGGTCAACCAGCAGGACCAGCGTCCCAATCAGTTCAGCGCGCCAGTGGGATTGCCAAGGCGTTGCAATGTTTAACATACCTTTAATCGGCGTCATACCGTCCCTGCAGGGCGGCGTAGAGCACGTTGGGCAGGTCGCCCGGGGTGACCTGTTCTTGATTCGCCAACTGCTCCAACAGTTCAATCAGATGTTCATTGTCCTCCCGGCCCTGCCAAAGCTTGCGGTATTCACCCGTTTTGTAGCCGTTGTTCTGACGAAACCGATTCAGTACGTTTTTTCCAATGTATAAAGAAAACAACTCTTGATAGCCCATCGGCAGTGCTGCCATGGCATCGACAAAGGGCTGTAACTCGAAAGATCGGGTACGCAAACAGGAAGCCGCTAACGCCTCAATCGCCAAGCGGAAGTTCTCGGCCTGCGTCTGCGGGGTTTGCGCGATACTAGATTTTGTCGCGGCTAAGGCGTCGGCCACGGAGTCGTCTAGTAGATCCAATCGCAGCAACTCGCTGAGGGCAAAGTGCCAAATGTCCACCAGCTCCAGTTTGACCTGATCAAGATCGCCATCTTGTTTTTTCCACCACTTCCAGCCGAAGTGATCGAGCATTTCGGCGCATTCCACCCACATGGCTCGATAGTATTCGTAGCCCTGTGTCTTCCATTGCGCGTGCACTAATGTGTTATGGCCGTTCTGCATTTCCGCCATGGTTTGCAGCATGGCGTATCGCTCGGTGGGTTCGATAAAGGGGAGTTCGGCGCTCGGCATCGCAGTACCTGAAAACAGTATTTATTGGCATCTAGACTACCGAATCAGACGGCTTGTTGCTTGGGTGAATGTATTGCTCGGCTGCAGGCCAGCCGTTAGCCTAGGCGCTGACAAAAATAACATTCAATGATCAAGAGGAGTTACTGATGGACTTATCTTTCGGCCCAGAATACGACGACTTTCGCAACGCGGTGACATCCTTCCTTTCCAGTCACGCCGACAAAGCCCCTAAGGGCAGTGATTTACGCGGTCAGGCGGCTAAGGACTGGCAGAAGCTGTTGATCGAAAATGGCTACACCTGTCGAACCATCCCAAAAGAATTCGGCGGCTACGGTGCGGAACCCGATATCATCAAAACTCGCATCATTGCCGAAGAATTTTCCAGAGCGCGGGTCAACGCAGGCCTCGGCGGACAAGGCATTTCGATGCTGGTGCCGACACTGCTTGAGATGGGAACCCAAGAGCAAAAAGAACAGTTTATCCGACCGACAATCATGGGAGACATGATCTGGTGCCAGGGCTATTCCGAGCCGGGTGCCGGCAGCGATCTGGCTGCCTTATCGACTGCTGCGGTGCTTGATGGCGACGAGTGGGTGATCAACGGTCAAAAAATATGGACCAGTACCGCTCACATCGCTGACTGGATTTTCTGTCTGGTACGCAGTGAGCCGAACGCGCCAAAACACAAGGGAATTTCCTTTCTGCTCTTCGATATGAAAACCCCTGGCATAGAGGTACGTCCGCTGGTCGACATGACTGGTCACGCAAACTTCAATGAGACTTTTTTTACCGACGTACGCGTGCCGAAGCAGCAAATCGTCGGTGAACGCGGCCAGGGTTGGAAGGTAGCCAACGCGATCCTTGGCCACGAGCGGGAAACATTGGCTCCGGCCAACACGGCCCAAACTCGCGTCAACGCACTGGTCGAACTGATGAAAAACGAAACAGCCGACGGAGAACGGCTTATCGACAATCCCGTGTACCGCGATCGCTTAATGAAACTGCAGGGCAAAGTCATGGCCATGCGTTTCAACGAGCTGCGCGTTCTGTCAGCGCGATTAAATCCCGGTCAGGATCCGGGCTTGTCTCGAATGATTACGAAACTTGAGGGCACTGAGCTTCGACATGATCTTGAGGGGCTCGCTATCGACGTTATGGGTGAGATTGGTCTTGCCTATGAGGACAACCCTCATCTGCGCGGCGCGGGTAGCTGGCAACGGGAATACATGTACTTCTTGGGGCTGATCATTGGTGGCGGTACATCGCAGATACAGAAAAACATCATCAGTGAGCGCGGGCTGGGAATGCCGCGGGAACCCAAAATTGAGAAAGCGAGCTAAGGAGTTACCATGCAATTTGGTTTATCAGAAGAACAGATCCTCCTGCGCGACAACATCAATCGCTTTTTGGATGACAACTCGCCTCTAGACCGCGTCCGCGCCTACGCCGATGGCGGCGACGATACCGATATCTGGTCGGGGCTTGCCGAACTAGGTGTGCCCGCCCTATTGGTGCCCGAAGAACAAGGTGGGATCGGCCTTGGCCCATTAGACGCCGCCATTGTTGCCGAATGCCTCGGCGCTCACATCACACCCGCGCCCTTTCTGGGCACAGCGGTAATGGCGCCTACCGCACTAGTCGCCAGTGGCGGCAACCAGGATGCACTGTTAGCAGAAATCGCGGCAGGCACGCACCGGGTAGGCATCGCCTTTGCAGAGGCGATCAAGCGACGCAACGATGCCCGGGTGGAGGTTCGTGGCGATCGCATGTTCGGCAAATCGTTGTTCGCTTTCGACTCCGTTGCCGATTCTTATCTGGTGGCGGATCAGAACAAACATCTGTATCTGGTCGCTGCGGATGATCCGGGACTCAAACGGTCGCATCTGACTACGGTGGACAAAACACGGCGCACGGTAGAGCTAACCTACGACAATGTCGCCGCTCAATGTATTAGTCGCGATGTCAGCGTCTTCGAATCTGTGCTGGATATCGGCCGCGTAACCATTGCTGCCGACACCTTGGGCGCCGCACAGAACATGCTGGACCAGGCGGTGGAGTACGCCAAACAGCGTGAGCAATTCAACCGGCCTATCGCCAGCTTCCAGGCCGTCAAGCATATGTGTGCTGAGATGGCGGCCCAGCTTGAACCTTGCCGATCTATGGTCTGGTTCGCAGGCCACGCGCTGTCGGAACTGCCCGAGGAAGCACGCGCAACCGCCTGCCACACGAAGGCCCACTTGGCTGAGGTAGCCCAGTTTGTGGCCAAGACATCTACCGAAGTTCACGGCGGTATGGGCTTTACTGACTTGGTGGGGCTGCACTACTGGTTCAAACGATGCGGCGCAAACCGGCAGTGGCTCGGTGCGCCCGAGTTCGTGCGGGAAGAGGCCGCCGTGTTGCAAGGTCTCTTGGCTAGCTAGATCTCCACCCATGTTCCTCAAACAGGTCGGTAAGCTGTGAAGCACCGAGCACCGGCCTCACTGTCGATTTTGGCAGTGATTTTTGGTGCGTTGATTCTCGGCGCGACGACAGCGGCCCTTCGTGAAATCGATATCGGCAGCACTGCGGCTGGCTTCTGGCGCGTAGCCTTGGCGCTGCCGCTGCTAATCGCTTTTGCAGCATTTGGGGCGAACAAAAAAGCTCAGCCGATGCGCCTGCCGAATAGGCAGCACTGGCGATTCCTCATCATTGCCGGGGCCTGCTTTGCGGGAGACTTGGTGTTTTGGCACCTCTCTCTTGTTCACACCTCTCTGGGCAATGCGACGTTTTTGGCAACGCTATCCGGCCTCTGGGTTCCCTTGGTGTCGTTCCTGTTTTTGCAGCAAAGGTTGTCTCGCCGTTTTGTGATGGGACTGATGGGTGCGTTGGCGGGCTCGGGTATCTTGGTCAGCGCCCATATGGGTAGCGGATCGTGGATCGGTGATTTATATGGATTGCTTACCGGCTTTTTCTTCACCGGCTACATTCTCGCCATCGGCTACTGCCGTGAGACTCTATCCACTACCGACACGATGCTTTACTCATCTGCTCTGTGCGCAGCGATCTTACTGCCCATCACGGTGGCGACAAATGTGATCTTCGGGCAGCCGATAGTGCCAAGCTCTCTCAGCGGTTGGCTGAGTGTTTTCGCCTTAGCATGGTTTGCACATCTTGCCGGCCAGGGGCTGGTGGCGTTCGGTATTGGTCGCCTAAGCACGAGTCTGGCAGCAGTGATTTTATGCCTCGAAGGTGTCGGCGCAATGACTGTCGGTGCTGCGTTTTATGCAGAGTCTCGAACCGGCTGGGATCTTCTCGCGGTAGTAATGATTGTTTGCGGTATCGCGCTGGCACAAAAAGACGCGAGAAATGAGGCCAAACTGTAGCCTCGCCTCCGATTTGTCATGTAGGCATGTTACCTTTTGTTTTTAGGTTTCCAGACTCGCCGAATGCGCCCAGCCACATTAAATCGCGACCCCGAAATCGACGACTCAAACACTTTTGACGTCTTTGTCATCGGCGGCGGTATCAATGGTGCCGGTGTTGCCAGAGACGCCGCCGGTCGCGGTTATCGCGTTGGGCTTTGTGATGCTGGCGACTTTGGATCGGGCACGTCCTCTGCCTCAACAAAACTGATCCATGGCGGGCTGCGCTATCTCGAACACTACAAGTTCCGCTTAGTCGCCGAATCCCTTCGCGAGCGAGAGCGGCTTTGGCGTCTGGCTCCCCACATTATTTGGCCTATGCGTTTTGTACTGCCTCATCACACCGGCCTGCGACCCAAATGGCTGCTACGTTTGGGCCTGTTTGTTTATGACCACTTGGGCGGCCGCAAACTACTACCCAAGGCCCGACGCATCGAACTAGATTGTGATCCAGCAGGGTCGTTTCTGCACCCCAACTTCCGCACCGCGTTTGAGTACTCCGACTGCTGGGCGGAAGATTCGCGTTTGGTCATTCTCAATCTACGCGACGCGTCGATGAACGGCGCTGACATCATGCCCAGAACAAAGCTGATTGAGGGTAAGTTCGATAAAGGCTGTTGGCATCTTTCGCTCGAGGATACGTTAAGCGGCGAATGCAGAACGGTCACCGCATCTCAGCTCGTTAATGCCGCCGGGCCTTGGGTCGACGAGGTTCTGCGTCGAGCACTGGGCTACAACGAAGCCAACAATATCCGCTTGGTCGGCGGCAGTCACATTGTCATCAAGAGACCTGCCCCGGATGCACGGGCCTACATGTTTCAAAGTGCCGATCGCCGGGTAATATTCGCCATTCCCTATGAAACCGACTATCTGCTCATTGGCACCACAGACAATGACAATGTGTCGAATGCCGAGCGACCAGAAATCACGCCCCAAGAAATCGATTACCTGTGCACGGTTGCCTCAGACTATCTGCGAGAAGCGGTCACCCCTGATGACGTGGTTTGGCATTTTTCTGGGGTAAGACCGCTCTACGACGACGGCGCCAGCGAGGCGACAGAAGCGACACGCGATTATGTGATAACCCAAGACACTCGTGCAGGCGGCAGCCTGATCAACATCTTTGGAGGCAAGCTAACCACCTATCGAAAGCTGGCTGAGGAAGTATTGACGCTGGTCGATCGCACAGCCCGGCAAAAGACGCGACAGTGGACGGCCAGCGTCGTGCTCCCCGGCGGAGACTTTCCGGTGGACGGATTCGACGCACTTGTGGCCGATGCGAACAGGGACTATCCGTTTCTCGATCCATTATTGATAACAAGACTGACCCGTCTCTACGGTACCGAGTTGAGACAGCTATTGGGTGACTGCCAAAACAGCGAGAGCTTGGGTCAGCACTTCGGCGCAGATTTGTATCAGGTAGAAGTAGACTTTCTGGTGCGCGCCGAATGGGCTCGTCAGGCGGGCGACATTGTGTACCGACGCACCAAGCTCGGTCTGCGCATGCAGCCACACGAAATTGCAGCCCTGCAAACCTATCTAGATGACTTGCCGATACAGCAAGGCGTTACCGGCTTTGCCGCAAACCTCGATCGCTCCCAGATGGCGTAGACAATAAGCGAGCTGCTGGGCCAGCGCCTTAGGCTGCCCCATGCTCACCGACAAATCATTGCTGGTAAACTCTTTCGGCAACTCTCCGGCAGCAAAACGCCAAAGGTCCTCTGAGCCACTGATTCGGCAGCGCTGCAAAATATTTAACAAGTGCCGGCCTTTACGACGCCAGCCGCCGCGACCGCGACGGGCCTTGGGATCAAAGCTCTGCATTTCCTCTTCTTCAGTTAGCACCACTTCAACCGAAAAATTCGGATGCCCGAGCAATGCGGGTATGTAAACCAACTCGCGTAAAATATGCGCAATGTCCCCCCGCTTTGGCGAACGCCTGCGCGTAAATTCACCCGTTTCCTCGTCTGTGAGACGAATCAGATACTTGGCGAAGGGGATGGGATGAACTAGCACGATGGGCCCAATGTCTGCCAGCGTTTGCATTTTGCGCGCAAGACCACTGAAGCTAGAGGTTTGAATTTCATAAATCGCATCGTCGCAGACAACATCCGCGATGAAGCCGCCAAAAGGGACTTCGGCACGACCATGTTCACCCATGTATTCTTGCTTCAGCGCTGCATGCAAAGCGCCCTCGTTGAGCATGCCAATTTTTGCCATAAAGCCAGACTAACGTCTGCCTCGTGCCTAATGCCAGCACTTGGTCGGTGCCTATGTTTTCAGGAGTGTTTTTGTGACAGGCGATAGCAAATGGGATATCTGCGTAACAACCCCGCTGGGGCAAGAGCGTGGGGTACTCGACCTAAGCCCCAACGCGAATACCTGTACTGGCCGACTGTTTAACGAATCCGGGGAGTTGAGTATTGAGGATGGGCGAATTGAAGATGGCGTCCTATCTTGGAACTTACGCCTGAACCGACCCATTTCCATGAAAATAGCCTGCCGTGCCCAGATACACGGTAATCGTATTGAAGGTGCCGCGACGGTTGCAGCTTTTGGTGACATCACCTTTACTGGTACACGACAAGCAGGTTGAACAGGAAGGGAGAGATCGATGAGTTGGGATGAAGAACTCAAGGAAATGAGACATCGCGGCAGCCTTGCCGAAGCCATGGGCGGCGAGGAAAAAGTTGCGCGACAACATGAATTCAACAAACTCACCATCCGCGAGCGGATCGCCCATATCGCAGATCCCGAAACCTTTCACGAACTGGGCAAACTCGCCGGCGTTGGCGAATACGATGACGACGGCAATCTAACCCACTTTACGCCATCGAATTTTGTCTTCGGCACCGCAGACATCGATGAGCGCCCGGTGATCTTGTCCGGCGATGACTTTACCGTTCGCGGCGGCTCGGCTGACGCCTCTATCGCAGGAAAGCGGACACAAGCCGAAGGTTTGGCCGCGGAGCTGCGACTACCCCACATTCGTCTGGTGGATGGCATGGGGGGCGGCGGATCGGTTAAAACCATTGAGACCGCTGGGCGCACCTACATACCCGAACTGCGCGGTTGGGAGACCATTGTCTCGCACCTTGGCATCGCACCCTCGGTTTCACTAGCACTGGGCTCTGTTGCCGGCATTGGTGCTGCTCGAGTCGCGACCTCCCACTATTCGGTGATTGTAAAGAACAGTGCGCAAATGATGATCGCCGGGCCAGCGCTCGTCGACTGGGCCAGTTTGGGCGATGTCAGCAAGGAAGAACTGGGGTCGTACAAAATTCACACCCGCAACGGGGCCATAGACGACGAGGCGAACAGTGAAGAAGAGGCCTTCGACATGGCGCGGCGTTTTTTGTCCTACCTGCCTAGCAGCGCAGATGAACTGCCGCCTGTGCAGGACAACGACGATGACCCAAAGCGCGAAGACGAAGCACTGCTGTCTATCGTGCCCAAGGACCCAAGACAGGTGTACAAGATGCACACTGTTCTGCAGTCAGTCTGCGACCAAGATTCGTTTTTTGAAATCGGCAGGAAGTGGGGGCGCTCTATTATCACAGGCCTAGCGCGCTTTAACGGCATACCTGTCGCTATCTTTGCCGAGAATCCCAGAGTCTACGGAGGAGCCTGGACAGCCGATGCCGCCAATAAGCTGATTCGACTGATGGATCTCGCATCGACGTTTCATTTACCAGTCATTCACTTAGAAGATTGCCCAGGATTTTTGATCGGCAAACAGTCTGAGGAGGAGGGTACGATTCGTGCCGGCGCAGCCGCTCTTGCCGCCATGGGTCAGCTCACCACACCGTTTTGCTGTGTGGTCGTGCGCAAAGCCTTTGGCGTGGCGGGAGGCGCTAACCACAAACCCGGCAGCCATCATTTTCGTGCCGCGTGGCCTTCGGGTGACTGGGGTTCGTTGCCTATCGAGGGCGGCATCGAGGTGGCATACAAAGCCGAAATCGCAGAGGCCGACGACTCCGATGCCCATCTGGCGAAAATCAAAGAGCGCCTCAATCGCTTGCGCTCACCTTTCCGCAGCGCCGAGTATTTCGAGATTGAAGAGATCATCGACCCGCGAAAAACTCGATCCTATCTCTGCGATTGGGCAAAGCTGGCTCGCAAGGCGCTACGCACCGACCCGCCAAACTTCAGTTACCGGCCCTAGTGCAATACTGTCGTGCCGCAATCACCATGACCGAACATACGTATCGCAATTATTGGAGTCCACATGAGCGAAGGCTTTAGACAACATTCTTACCAACCCCCAGCCGGCGCTACAGAAATTATTCTGGTCCGCCACGGCGAATCCCGGGCGGCCAGTAAAGAAAACCCGTTCCCCTTGGTTGACGGGCACGGCGACCCGGAACTTCACGCCAACGGTGAGCAGCAAGCTATCGCAGTCGGCGAACAACTTAAGACTGAGGATATTGCGGCGATTTACGTCACATCACTGCAGCGTACTGTGCAAACTGCGGCCCCGTTGGCTGCCCACCTAGGTCTCGCTACCCGCCTAGAGGCTGATCTGCGCGAGGTATTGTTGGGCGAGTGGGAAGGCGGTGTGCTGCGTATGAAAGCGGCTGCGGGCGATCCAGTTTTTTTGCAAATGCAAGCCGAAGAACGGTGGGATGCTATTCCCGGGGCTGAGAGCTGGGAAACGCTAAACGCGCGAATCACCGCGGGCTTAGGGCGCATCCATCGAGCCCACCCGGATCAAAAAGTTGTCGCAGTGGTTCACGGCGGCGTGATCGGGCACATACTGGCCCATGCGACAGGCGCATCGCCTTTCGCTTTCAATGGCGCAGACAATGGGTCGATATCCCGCATCGTCATGCATGTGGGCGGCATCAAGGTGCGCTCCTTCAATGACAACGTGCACGTGCAAAGCACCCTACACACGGGCAGCGGACAAATGACCTAGCGGTACTACTGGCGAACTTTAAGCAGTTCTGAAACTACCGACTCAAGCTCTTGCGGGGATAAGTATTTCAAGTCGCTCATGCGTTCAAACAGCTCGGCTGCGCCCGCATGAAAAGCATCCGGCAAGCCTACGCTCGAGTAGGTCTCACTGACCTCCAGCATCTCCCCGGCAAAGCGCCAAGCCTTGCCTGAGACCATCTTTGCTGTGGCCTCGCTGCGCTTGAGCAGATCCGGCGCAGAAAGCGCCCACTCTCTGTGCAGTGCATCCGTCACACCACCGGCCTGAGCCAGCGCGTTTACCGAGAGGAGCAGCGCGCTGGCACCCTTACTGTAGGCGGCATAAGTCATCTTCAACATTGACGCCGCCACCTGTGTCGTCGCTGAATCCGTTTGCGGCAGCGCGATTGCGCGTAGCGCACCATCGCTGAACCAGTCAGCGACTCCGTGAGCATGTGCACCAGACAAATAGAGCCGTGTGGTACCGGGCTGCAGAGCGGGCGGGCCGATAATGCCGCCGTCGACGTAGGCACCAAGGCCGACAATTTCAGCAATCCTTAACGACGTCGCAGGAGCCAGCGCATTGGCATCGATATACAAGCCGGTAAATCCGGTGGCATGAACTCTCTCTGCTAGCGCTATCGCGCCGTGCGGCGGACAAACACTGATCAAAGCATCTGCCCACCCGGCGATGTCATCGAGAGAGTCGAAAGCCATAAAACTCGCTGCGCGTTCGGCGGTTTGCTTGCTGCGGGATGCGCTTACCCAACCCACCTGATGCCCACTGTCGAGCAAGGACTGCCCTACCGATACACCCATGGCCCCAGGATGCAGCACCCCAATATTCCGCTTATCACCCATCCTCAAAAGCTCCTTTGTGACAAGGCTATTTGCGCTCGTTCTATTTTCGATAGTCTAGGGGCGGCTCGCGATCGCCCAGCAGGGCTGCGTAAACAAAATCCGGCCCTTGAGAGCGGCGTAACTCCGCCTTAGCCTCGGCAATCACCTCGGGCTGCAAGATCAGTTGAGCCGCGGATTTCGCCAGTAGCCGTGACGCCAATCCCATGCCTTTGTGACCGATACTCATCCCCCCAGCAGCGACTGCCTGCCAGCTATGCGCGGGTGTGCCCGGTACCCAAGTGGCCGTCGCGAATCCCACAGTCGGCACCAACCAGCTCACGTCGCCTACATCCGTTGACCCCATGGATTGACGCGGTCTGTAGGGCACGACGCGCTGCTCTGAGCCCAGCTCGCGCCGCGGATTAATCATTGTCTTGCGGATGGACTCAGCAAATTCTTGTTCTGCCGGGCTGTACTGAATACCCCCCATCGCAACCAGGTTTTCGTTTACCAACTGAGCCAGCGTGTGATTGGGCAACACCGGATAATTGCCGTGCATCACCTCAACATGCACCTGTGTTTCAGTGCCCATGGCGGCGGCTTCGGCAGCGCGCACCACACGTTCAAACAGTTCCACTACCTGAACTTTTTCTGGGTGGCGAACGTAGTAATACACCTGAGCGGTTTCAGGCACGATGTTTGGCGCGTCGCCGCCATTGGTAATCACATAGTGCAATCGAGCAGTCTGAGGCACATGCTCTCGCATCAAATTTACCATGTAGTTCATGGCCTCTACCCCGTCCAGCGCCGAGCGCCCGCGGTCAGGCGCAGAGGCGGCGTGAGCAGCACGTCCGGTGAAGGTGAAGCGTCCCGACTTGTTGGATGTGGTACTTGCCGGGGAAGCGGAATTACCGTCGCTGGGGTGCCAATGCAGTACGACATCGACACCCTCAAAGACGCCAGCGCGCGCCAAGTATACCTTCCCTGAACCGCCCTCCTCAGCTGGTGTACCTACCAACTTGATGGTGGCTCCCAAGTTACTCGTGTCTAACCACTGGCTGAGCGCTACCGCGGCGGTAGATGAAGCTGCGCCGAACAAGTGATGCCCACAGGCATGGCCGGCACCACCCTCTTGTATCACCTGTCGCGTGGGCAAGGCGGCTTGGCTCAAACCGGGCAGCGCATCAAATTCCGCCAACAAAGCAACGGTGGGCGATAGGTCATCCGCCTGTGGTGATCGATACGTCGCCACGAAAGCCGTTGGAATGCCGCCAACCCCAACCTCAATCGCGAAACCGTTTGCGGCCAGATACTGCTGTAGTTCAGCGCTGCTTTGATGCTCAAGGTACCCAAGCTCTGCCAACGACCAAAGCTTGTCTGCGAGCACAATACCGGCGCTTTGTTGTTCAGATGCCAACACGGCGGCTTGGCTCGACAGCGCTTCAATCTGCGCACCGGCAGAATCATCTGCCCAAACACTGTGAATACCGGCTAGGCCCAGCGATAGCAAAGCAACAAATGTGGTTGAGCGCATGTTCAGTTCCTCAGGTCAAAAATTGCAGTTTCAGTCATTGGCGCATACCGCCGCCATTGAGCTAATCGCGACGCCGCGCGAACCTTGGCGCACAGAATTTCGGTCATGGCCTGGCGTCAGATAGGTGAAGCTGATCCCGGTTGCGGGGTCTGCCCAAACCAACTGACCGCCTGCCCCGTTGTGTCCAAAAGCCTCAGGGGAATTTGTTTTGCCGAAACCGCGGAAGTTGCGGCTGTCATCACCGCTGATAATCAAGCCCAAGGCACGGTTGGCAGGTTTTTTAAACATCAGGTCCGTCAGTTCGCCGGAGCGAATACGCCGAGCATCCTGCATGGTCTCTATCGTCCACGGCTGGGCATGGAAATTGCCGCCTTTCAGCAATGCTTGATAGAACCGTGTCAGTGCGGATGCTGTGGCGAACGCTCCTCCGCCGGGTACACCCACTGCCTGCACGGGCGGCGTGTTGAAAGCCAAGATGGCGCTTTCGGTTACCTCGGTTTCTGGTGGCACTGGCATACCCAGATTTTTGTATTCTTGCTGGGTCATCGCTTCACCAACATAAACGCAGGGCAAGGTACGCGCGGTTTCAGTGAGCGGCAGCCCGACGTAGAGATCGGTTAGCTGCAGCGGTTCAAGCACCTGCGTACGCACAAACTCCCGATAGGTTTGGCCCGAGCGTCGCTCAATAATGTCCGCAATCACCCACATCGAAGACGAAGGGTGATACTCAAAACGGGTACCCGGCTCCCAGTTCAATCGCCACTTCGCGAAGCGCGCGTAACGTTTATCTTTATCGTCCCAGTCCAGGGGTGCAAATGGCGCACTGGGAAACCCAGCGGTATGCGTAAATAGCTGCCCTACCGTCACGCGATCTTTTTCGTTGGTGGCAAACTCAGGAACGATATCGGCAACTCGCTCATCCTCAGCGAGATCACCTTGCTGGAACAATAGCCAAGCCGCCGCCGACGTTATCGCCTTAGTTGCTGAGAAGATGCAGGTCAACGAGTCGTCTTTGGCAGCGCCGTAGTTTCGTTGCAACACCACCTCGCCTTCGCGGGCGATAGCAATCTGCGCGGCAGGCAGCAAGCCTGCCTCAACCTCTTTACCGGCGCGTTGTAGCAGCGCTTCCACCTTGTCCGCATCAAGGTTGAATTGCTTTACCCGACCTGCCTGCTCGTCTGTCAGTAACCTGCTCATTATATCTCTGCTTCTCCCCGGTAATCGTTTTCATCGCATTGGTGCAACGCTTTTAGACAGATTACGCATGACCGTCTGATATGACTATCGCAGTTATTCTCATCTGTCTATTTGCCCGCGCCACATCCTCCACCTAAACTGCGCTCTAAATAATTTGCAGAGCCAACCTATGTCTGTCGTAAATGGTCTGATCAGCAGTATCGGTAACACGCCGCTTATCCGCATTAACTGCCTCTCTGAGGAAACAGGCTGCGAAATTTTGGGCAAGGCCGAATTCATGAACCCCGGTGGCTCTGTGAAAGATCGTGCAGCGCTGTGGATGATTCAGGAAGCCGAGAAGGATGGCTCGCTGAAACCCGGCGGCACTGTGGTTGAGGGCACTGCAGGCAATACCGGCATCGGGTTGGCGCATGTGTGCAACAACCGAGGGTACAAAACCATCATCTATATGCCCGACAATCAGTCCAAAGAGAAAGTGGATCTGCTGCGCACGCTTGGTGCTGAAGTACGCGTTGTGCCAACAGTACCCTATGCCAATGACGAGAATTTTCAGAAACAGGCCGGGCGTTTCGCGGCCACGCTCGACAACGCGATCTGGGCCAACCAGTTCGATAACACCGCCAATAGCCTCGCCCACTACGAGAGTACGGGGCCCGAAATTTGGCAACAGACCGATGGCGGCGTCGACGTCTTTACCTGTTCAGTAGGTAGCGGAGGCACGCTCGCCGGTACTTCTTTGTATCTCAAAGAACAAAATGCCGACGTCAAGATTGTTCTGGCCGACCCGATGGGCAGCGCCCTCTTCAACTGGGTCACCACTGGCGAGGCCGTTATGACCCCGGGGCCATCGATGACCGAAGGCATCGGTAATTCTCGGGTAACTGAGAATCTAGCTCCGGCGAAAATTGACGATGCCGTACAGGTCGACGACCAAGCAATGGTCGACATGGTGTACCGACTGTTGCATGAAGAAGGCTGGTTCTTCGGGTCAAGCTCTGGAATCAACCTCGGTGCCGCGGTCAAAGTCGCCCGACAAATGGGCCCCGGTCATACTATTGTGACCATTCTTTGCGATGGCGGCGGTAGGTATCAGTCGAGATTGTACAACCCGGACTTTTTGGCTGAACGTGATCTGCGCATTCCGCAGTTTGCTTGAACCGATAGTCAGGCAATTACAGGAACAAAAAGGTGAATCCATCTCAATG
>CAJWZG010000022.1 GCA_913049565.1 uncultured Gammaproteobacteria bacterium | reverse complement strand
TTTTGAACCAATTTTGGACCGATTTTTGCAATTTGCGACACGATTTTGTTTTTTATCAACCAGAGGGGTCCAACGGATCATACGCCGAAGATTCACTAGCGGGGCCTTCATATTGAGAAGATTCCGCTTCATATTGAGAGGATTCAGAGGCGTCGTAGCCAGATGGATTTTCATACGCAGAAGACTCAGATGGGTTGTCATATCCAGATGGAGTGTCGTAAGCGGAGGACTCGGAAGGGTTGTCGTAAGCGGAGGACCTATTACGAAAAAAAATGAAGTCGTAATAAAAACCGTCCCGAATTGGCGGGCCAAACCCGAGTGTGCTGCCAGGGCGCATATCCAGCACCGCCTGTGCCATGACGTGGGCAAGGCTGTGACGTACTTTGTAGAGCTCGTCGTGCTCTGCTGCTTCACCGTCGTGTTCAAAATTTTCTACCTGAGCAGACATCCTGTTCCTTAATATGATCTATCTTCAGCCGTCGACGCATCGAGCATAGTACATGCTGTGCTAATGATAATACTGTCCGCAACAGCGAACTAGTTTCCCTGAGCGTAAGCGTTCGATGGCGTCTCTTTCACACCCACTAACAACAACGCACCCAGCGCAATTAGTAGAATCAAAGCACTCATACCCGATTTTGCCGAGCCAGAGAAGTCGGTCACTGTCGCTACCATCAGCGGGGCCAGAAAGGCTGTGACAGATCCGCTCAACCCGTAGAGGGCAAAAAACTGGGCCGCCATCTCCGGCGGAGAAATGCGCGCCATAAGCGTTCGCGACGCCGATAAACCCGTCACAAAAAACACCGCAAAAATCTGATTCGCAACGAAATAGACCTGCTCAGCAGGTGTGCTGAAAAACGCTAGCGACCATACCGGCTCAGTAGACAATGTCAGAACAAATAACGCCTGACCCGGCGCAACCGACAGCATGCCGGTGAAGATCACAGCGCTGGCCGAAACGGCAATCATTAGCGTGCGTTTGGATCCCAAGCGATCATCCAGCAAGCCACCAAAGTAGGCACCGAACATGGCAGAAGCGCTGCTACACAGACCGAAGATCAACAGCTCAGATGAGCTCCAGCCGAACACGCCAGAGGCGTAGATACCGCCAAAGATCAGCACACCTACCATGCCATCATTAAAGAACATACGCGCCAACAAGTAGCGCGCCACGTTGCTGTAGTCTTTAAGCTTGCGGATCGTGCGCCACACCTCGCCTACACCGGCTAAGGCAGACTCCCGTATCGACAGCGCCGAGCGTTGGGTATCCGGCGTAAAAGCCAATACCGGTAGAGTCAACAAGAGCAGCCACAGTGCGGCTATCGGCCCAACAATTCGATCTTGTTCATGACTGGCTTGATCGATGCCAAACCACGGCGAATCCGCGATCCACGTAAGCGATACAGTACCCGGTAACGCAAAAGCAAAGAGCACCAATAGCATTAACGACAGGCCACCCAAGTTACCTAGCGCAAACGCCAAACCTGAGATCAAACCCGCCTTATTTGCTGGCGCAATGCGCGGCAACATCGCGTTGTGAAACACTTCTGCATAGGCGAAAGCGACGTTCATCACAATCAGGACTACTAATATAGGCGCCAGACCCGTTCCCTGTTGCAACACGTCAGGGGTTACCGACCAAAGCGCAAATGCCGCTATAGAAACCACCAACACCGAACAACTCAGCCAGGGTTTGAGCCGCCCGGTTTTGTCGGCGATAGCCCCTAAGAATGGCACCGTCAGCGCCATGATCACCCCGGCGGTCGTGTTCACGTAGCCCACCAATGCTTGACCTCTCACCGGGTCGCCGATAACGACATTGGAGAAATAGGGGAAGAAAATATAAATAACGACAAGAATGTAGATAGGGTCGCGAGCTGCCTGCCCCAGCGTCCAGCTGTAGTATCCCAAAGGAGTGGCCGGTTCGGTGCCCGCCAGCGAACGTATGACAGAAGAAGATGAGGAACTGTTGTGCATTTTCTAACCCGCTTTATGACCATGTCGCTTCAATCTGGAGACTCGGCAAGAAATGACTTGAGCCCGCGCCTGTCCACATTAGACTGCGTCTATGGCAAACAGCAAATCAGGCGGCGGGAAATCTCGTAAGCCAGCAAAAAACCACCCTTGGAAGCTAGGTCTATCTGGCCCGGTTTCTTATGGCGGCAAAAGCCGTGGTAGTTGGAGCGGCTTTTACCGTCCCCCAGAAAACGCCAGCCCAGTGAAAACCCTGAGCCCAGCCGAAATCAAAGCTTTAGGATTAGACCTAGTGCTGCCGATTGAGGAAATCATCGAAGCTCGCCGCATGTGCCAGCAGCTACACCCTGACCGCGGCGGCGACCCTGAACAATTTCAGTATTGGAAAGAGCGCCTTGATCGCCTGCGTAGACGGGTGAGAAAGTAACTGGAGATTCTTATGGACCATCGTCGCCCCATGCACGGACTCAATTGCCTCGCTCTTTTGGTAACACTATTGCTTGGCAGCCCTGCAGTAACCGCGGCTAAGGCTTTACAGGATGAAGTTACGCACCACTACGCGGACAACGACGGGGTAAAGATTCACTATGTTAAGGCCGGTAGCGGACCACTGGTAGTCATGGTTCATGGCTTCCCGGACTATTGGTACACGTGGCGGGCTCAGATGTCCGCGCTAAAGGATCACTTCACCGTGGTGGCTTTGGATCAACGTGGATACAACCGTAGCGATCAGCCCGCCGGCGTTGCCGCTTACTCGATGCCAAATCTAGTCGCCGATGTAGCCGCAGTCGTACGCGCAGAAACGCCAGAAGGCAACACGCCGGAGGCCACTGTCGTCGGTCACGACTGGGGTGGCGCAGTGGCATGGCAGGTGGCTTTCGCTATGCCCGAAATGGTTGAAAATTTGGTTATTTTGAATTTGCCCCACCCCAACGGCATGGCAAGAGAGCTCGCAACCAATGAGGAACAACAGCGCAACAGTGCGTACGCCCGTCGCTTTATCGAGGGCAGTGCAGATGACCCTGATATACTCGGCGGATACCCCATGTCAGCGCTGACATTGTCAAACTGGGTGCAAGATACCGACGCAAAAAAACACTATCAAAACGCTTTCGAGCGCAGCGATTTCGCTGCAATGCTGAATTACTACAAAGCCAACTACCCTAGCCCCGGCAGCGATTCCGCGGTTGCTCCGTCCTCACCGCCACCACTACTTACGATGCCAGTGCTAATCTTTCATGGATTAGAGGATACGGCCCTGCACTCTGATGGGTTGAATAACACTTGGGATTGGGCTGAGAAAGATGTCACTATCGTCACGGTTCCGGGGGCGGGACACTTTGTACAGCAGGATGCTCCGGCGTTAGTCAGTCAGACCATGCGTTGGTGGCTGTTAACCCGTTACCGGCAATAGCATTCTTTAGTAAACGCAAGTGGGGGCGTTTTGTCAGAATCTACAGAGGCTACAGAGAATCAAAAACGCTTCAGCCCGGCATATCGTAATTATGCCTTAGGTATTTTATTCGTTGGCTACATTGTCAATTTTGTTGACCGTTCAATACTGTCGTTACTGCTAGAACCCATCAAGCTGGAACTATCGCTGAGCGATAGCCAACTTGGCCTGCTTGGCGGCCTAGCCTTTGCGTTGTTTTATACCTTCCTGGGCATTCCCATCGCGGCCATGGCTGACCGCTACAGCCGCGTGAAAATTCTCGCTGTATCCATGGTGATATGGAGTGCTATGACAGCCTTTTGTGGTCTGGCGACAAATTTTTGGACTTTGTTGATGACCCGAATTGGCGTTGGCGTCGGTGAAGCAGGGGCAAGCCCACCAAGCCATTCGCTCATTTCCGATTACTTCCCCGTCGAAAAACGAGCTACCGCATTGTCGATATATGCACTCGGAATTCCGTTTGGCACCATGATCGGCAGCTATGTGGGTGGCTGGGGCGCGGACGAAATCGGCTGGCGCAACACCTTCTTTCTTGTGGGCGTGCCCGGTGTTTTTGTCGCGCTGATCATTGCTCTTACGTTGCGTGAGCCTCCCAGAGGCATGTCAGACGTAAAACCTGCTCAAGCCAACAGCAATAATCAGGACAAAAAGCCTGAGGCTCCAAAAGTCGCTGAGGTGATTAAATTTCTCGGTAACAAGATGTCTTTTCGACATTTGGCGTTTGCAGCAGGATTGCATGCCTTCGTCAGCTACGGCGCTAGTACCTGGAACGCACCATTCTTTATCCGTATACATAATATGTCCTCAACAGACCTCGGGGCAGCGCTGGCGTTAGTCGCGGGCATTGGGGCCATTGGCACATTTTTTGGCGGCTATCTCAGCGACAAGATATCCGATCGCACCGGTGACAAACGTTGGTACTTTTGGGTACCGGCAATAGCCACGATCATCATGGTGCCTTTCCAGTTAGTCGCATATCTATATGACGGTACTACCGCGGCCATTGGCAGTTTATGCGTGGTTGCCATCATGGGCGCCGTTTACCTCGGGCCTTCCTTTGCTATGACGCAAGCGCTGGTTTCGCTGCGAATGCGCGCCGTAGCGTCTGCGATCCTGTTGTTTGTGCTAAACCTGATCGGTATGGGTCTCGGGCCATGGTTTGTTGGCATCCTCAGTGATGTTCTTGCACCAAGCATGGGAGTGGAATCTATCCGCTATGCCTTGTGCGTCGCGGTTTTGGTCAATCTGTGGGCGGGTGTTCACTACTTGCTGGGGGCAAAAACAGTACGCGGTGACTTGCTGGAAACCGAACAGCTGAACGCCAAACTGGCTTAACACTTTGTCAACGACTGTAAGATCTGGGGAAAGTTCATGTATCCAGCTCATTGGGCCAGCCTAAAACCTGATACAGCCGCCATCATTGATGCGGCGACAGGCGAGCAGATCAGTTGGCGGGAATTTGATCAACGCTCTAATCAGGTTGCTCAACTGCTGCAGCAATTAGGGCTCACGGTTGGGGATCACGTCTCCATTATGATGGAGAACAATCTCGACTATTTTTGCATCGGCTGGGGGGTTATGCGTTCGGGGATGTATCTGACCTGTATTAACCGCTATCTGACGCCGGACGAAGCCGCCTACATCGTTTCAGATTCCACCAGCAAAGTGATTTTTGCTTCTGCCGAATTAACGCAATCACAGGCCCTGGGCGCACTGATTGCAGGCTGCCCGCATCGATTTGTGTTGGGCGGTGAAGTCTCGGGCTTCAGCGACTACGCGGCGGCAGTAAACGGACAACCCATCACGCCTATCGACGACGAACGGGCGGGCGACACAATGCTCTACAGCTCTGGCACCACAGGTCGACCCAAGGGCATCAAGCGACCGCTATCGGGAGGTCATGTGAGTGACGGCTTACCCGGAGTGGAGGTGAACAACCCCTATGGTTTGAACGCCGATACCGTTTACCTATCGCCAGCGCCGTTGTATCACGCGGCTCCTTTTGGGTTTTGTACCCGAACGCTCGCTCTGGGCGGCACTGTAGTGATGATGAAGAGCTTTGACCCAGAGTTATCGCTGAAATATATCGAACAGTATTCGGTCACTCATTCACAGTGGGTGCCCACCATGTTTATTCGCATGCTTAAGCTCAATGATGCAACCAAAAACCAATACAACCTCGGCAGCCATCAATGTGCGATACACGCAGCAGCCCCCTGCCCTAAGGAAATCAAACATCAAATGATGCGATGGTGGGGGCCCGTTCTTTGGGAATATTACGCAGGCACGGAACGTAACGGCACCTGTGTGATTGGCCCGGAGGAGTGGCTCGCACACCCAGGTTCAGTGGGTCGGGCCTACAACAGTATTTTGCGTATCTGTGATGAGCAAGGTAGCGAGTTGCCTGCTGGCGAAGAAGGCATGGTCTACTTCGAGCAACCCGCGCGGAGCTTTGAATACCACAATGCACCGGATAAGACTCAATCGGCCACGCACCCAACTCACGACAACTGGACATCCTTGGGCGACGTGGGCTACGTCGATAAGGAGGGCTACCTGTATCTGACCGATCGCAAGGCTTATATGATCATTTCAGGTGGGGTGAACATTTATCCTCAAGAGATTGAGGACGCGCTTATTTTGCACGATGCGGTTCAGGATGTAGCGGTCTTCGGTGTGCCCAACGACGACTTCGGCGAGGAGGTCAAAGCTGTCGTAGAACTAGCCGCAGGGTACCAAGCCAATGAGCCAGTGGCGCAAGACCTCATCGCATTTGCCAAGGCAAACCTAGCCGGTTACAAGGTGCCGCGCTCGGTCGACTTCACAGATGCTTTGCCTCGGCTACCTACTGGCAAACTCTATAAACGCTTGCTAAAAGAACAGTACTGGCCCGCGAAGAACTGACCGAACTGTTTGCCCAGCTAGAACTTCAGTACCGCCTTGGCAGCCGGCCGCTGGCAATAGCGCTTGTTCCAAGCGCAGATTTGCGGATAGTCGGCAGTCACATCAACTTTGCCAAAACGCGCAAACTGTAAAGCCGATTGTAGGGTGCAATCTGCGATAGAAACCTCATCACCACCAAGCAGGGGCCTTCCATCACGGAGTATATTCTCAATGTAATTCAGGGCTTTTGGCATTGCGGCTTCGATTTCAGCCGCCACCTTGGGGTCTTTGGGTAACCCCAACGGTGAGTTCACCGCATGCACATAGCGGCTGAGGTTGTTGGCGAAGCGCGTCTCGATGTTGCGCTCAACGTCTCTGGCGATCCCGCGGACGATGGGATCGTCACTTTGCAAATTGTTTTCGGGAAAGAGGTCTTCCAAGAAGTAGATGATGGACAGCGACTCGACGATGAAGCGACCGTCCTCCAGTTCAAGGGTAGGTAGAGCCCCGAATACATTCCGCGCCAAATGCTCGGGCTGATTCTGTTCGCCTTTCAGCGTATTAACGCGGACATGTTCAATGTTCAGGTCACTGCCGCGCGCCTCGCGCTCGGCTAAATACAGCATCACCTTAGTCGGATTGGGTGCCGCCGGTACTCCATACAGCTTCATCATGTTCTTCCCTCTTGAATCTTGTTTGACGAGTCAACCATTGCCTCTTGGCCGGTGTCCAGAAGATATACCAATTACAGCTCACGCAAGTGAATGCGAAAGTTGCGCCAACTCGATCGAATACATAGGATCTGGCCTTTATTTATGTAGCAAAAATTTAATGAGCAATTCCCCCACGCCTGCAGACGAGCCGCGCCAGAAAACTTCCATTCAACCGTTGACACGCTCGCGCAAACAATCGCGTACCCAATGGCGCAAAGCATTCAGTGCCATGCGCCGATTGGTGAAAAACCCTGAAGCTACAGAAGAAGTTTTTATCATTATCGAGGCCTTGGCTGGGGACGCGTTGGATAAAGGATTCCGGCGCTTCAAAACGACGGACATGGGACGCACAATACTTGCAGAGAAGCGCTCGCTGTTGAATTCACTCCGCGACCGCAAACAATTGGCCCAACAGCCGGCCCACTCGCTGGCCGCCCACTATCTTAACTTCGTTACCAAGGAAGAGATTAGCGCCGATGGCCTCGTCGAACCCAGCCAAGACACGCGATCTGCTGGGGAGCTGAAAGGTGACCTACTGCTGTTCGCGAATCGTCAGCGCGATATGCACGATCTTTGGCACACCCTAACGGCCTATGGTCGAGATGAACTAGGGGAAGTGTGCCTCCTCGCCTTCACTTGCGCCCAAAGCGCAAACCGAGGGATCGCGTTTATCGCCTTAGTCGGCATTTACCAGATGACGAAGAGGTACGGCTGGAGTGTTCCAAAAGCGGTGCTTGCCGCTTATCGGGACGGCAAAAAAGCCAAGTGGCTACCCGCCGAGGATTGGGAGACCCTGCTAAGTCAGCCCATCGGCCAGGTGCGTGCCTCGCTCAACATCCGACCACCTCAGCGCTATCAAGACCTGCGTCGGTTTGACCTAATGGCCAGCAGTTGATCGATCGACGAATGTTCCCGTCACATTTCGCCATCCATAGCTAGGCATGGATCGATTTGACTATATTATCGTTGGGGCGGGCACGGCTGGATGCGTGCTCGCCAATCGCCTGTCGATGGATCCTAGCAAGCAGGTCTTGCTGCTCGAGGCTGGAAAAAAAGACAACTACTTTTGGATCGATATTCCGGTTGGCTACCTGTACACCATTGGCAACCCAAGAACTGATTGGTGTTTCGAAACCGAACCCGAACCAGGACTAAACGGTCGCAGCATCGGTTACGCCCGAGGCAAGGTTATTGGTGGGTGCTCATCGATTAACGCCATGATCTATATGCGGGGCCAAAAGTCCGACTTTGATCATTGGTCGAGCCTGGGCAATCGCGGGTGGGCATGGAACGACGTACTGCCGGTTTTCCGTCGATCGGAAGACTACCAACACGGGGCCGATGACTTTCACGGTAGCGGTGGCGAGCTTCGGGTAGAGGAACGACGCGTCAACTGGGAAATTCTCGATGTCTGGCGTGACGCTGCGGAACAATGCGGCATCCCCAAAATCGATGAGTTCAATCGGGGCGACAACTTTGGCAACGCCTATTTTCAGATGAATCAACGCACTGGTAAGCGCTGGAGCGCCGCACGCGCATTTTTAGATACAGCCAAAGAACGCCCAAACCTTACGGTTATGACTGAGGCCACAGTGGAGTCCATCAGCTTTATCGGCGACTGCGACGAGCTCCAAGCCACCGGCGTTAAGCTGCTTCATAAGGGCAAGCGACGGGAAATTCACGCAAACAACGAGGTACTGCTCGCCGCAGGGGCTATCGCCTCACCGCAGCTGCTTCAGCTGTCCGGAATTGGCCGTCCGGATGATCTGCGCACCCACGGCATTACGGTAAAGCACGCGCTTAGCGGCGTCGGTCAGAACCTGCAAGATCATTTGCAGATTCGAACCATCTATCAAGTGGACAACACGGTTACCCTAAACCAGCGCGCTCGCACCCCATGGGGTATGGCCATGATGGGCATTGAGTACTTTTTAAAGAAGACGGGGCCGCTGACCATGCCACCGTCCCAGCTTGGCGCCTTCGCCAAAAGCGACCCCTCGCAAACCTCTGCGAACATTGAGTGGCATGTGCAGCCGCTGTCCCTCGACAAGTTTGGATCGCCGCTGCACAAGTACAATGCAATCACCCCCTCAGTTTGTAATTTGCGGCCTTCCAGCCGGGGCACCGTGTCACTTAAGTCTGCCGACCCTCATGACGCTCCCGCTATAGCGCCGAACTATTTAAGCACTGAAGAAGATCTGCAGGTTGCTGTTGCCGGACTCAAATTCACTCGCAAGATCATGTCAGCGCCAGCACTGGCGGCATTTAATCCCAAAGAGTTAAAGCCGGGCGCAGATGTGGTGTCTGAGGAGGATTTGCAGCGCGCGGCAGGAGATTTAGGAACGACTATTTTTCATCCGGTAGGCACCTGTAAGATGGGGCCTGAGCATGACAACGCTGCCGTTGTTGATGATCAACTAAGGGTTCATGGAATTCAGGGGTTGCGGGTCATCGATGCGTCGATTATGCCCACCATTACCTCAGGCAACACCAACGCACCCACGGTGATGATCGCTGAACGAGGGGCTGAATTTATCCGCAAAGACTATCGGCACAGCCGATAGTTGACGCTTGCTTAACGCAAACCTGCCGACGCTAGCCATTCGCCGAACCGCTGATTACGGGGGTAATAGTTTGAGCTCCATCCCATGCGCACCAGTACCACGTCGAGAGATGGAATCATCATCACCACTTGGCCTCGATTGCCAGTAAATGCATAGGCGTCAGCCGGCAGGTTTGGCCATCGCAGCGTCGTCCCGCCCCGATTCAACCACACCTGATACCCATACGCAGGATCATTACTGCTGCCATTGGGCTGCACGGCCTCTTGCATATAGGCGCGTGTCGCAACGCGAACGCCATTCAGCTCGCCTTCCCGCAGAAACACGAGACCCAGACGTGCCCAGTCTCGGGCTGAGGCATAAATATTAGAGCTGCCAACAAACACACCGTTGGCGTCTGGTTCAAACGTTGAATGATGCATGCCCAGCGGCCACAAAATATCTTGGTATAAATGATTGATGGCATTTTGCGGCCCACCGACCCGCTCACTAAAAAGTAGAGTAAGCAAATTGGTCGTGCCCGATGAATAGGAAAAGTGTGTTCCCGGCGCGAACTCCAATCCGCTTTGTAGCGGCACATTCGACGCAACGGTATCCATAAATAGCATGCGGGTGGCATCAGAACCCGGCGCATAGACCTCCGAAAAGTCGAGACCGCTACTCATCTGCAGCAGATTTTTCACGCTAACTTCAGCACGCTCATCTGAAGCCCACTGCGGGAATAGATTTTGCTCAGCGACCGCCAGCAGTTGCCGCTGTTGCAACCAACCCATCATCAGCGACGTAAGGCTTTTCCCCTGAGACCAGCCCATCAGTGGCGTATCAGGCGTAATGCCCGACGAATAGGCTTCAGCCACAATTTGCCCTCCGCGCACCATGACCAAGGCGCGGGTCTGCAAACCCTCTTGCTGATCTATCGCTAACGATTGAGCCAAAGTCTGGGTCAGCAGCGGGTCAGGGGCGGAAACACTCGGGCCTGCCGGCCAGACCAAAGTTTCGTCCACATTGGCGGCGACAGGCGCGACAAGGTTGTCGAGTAGCGTCGTGTCATCTTGGTCGAGGGTACAGCCGATGCCATCGCGATAGGTCGCAGAGGTACGGGAAAAACCCATCAGATCAACAGTTGCACGAGACGCCTCCTCGTCCAGTGTGATTGAAAACCAATCGATCGCAGGACTATATGAGGCTAAATCGTCTCGGATCTGGGCTTCGTCAAAGCCACTCAAAAAACGACCGGAGCAGGCGAGTTTTGCACCCATACCCGTGCCTACAGCAATATTCGCAGACAAACTGATTGGCGACATGCCAACCGACTGAAGGCTAAGCATTGCAAAAAAGACCAGCGAGCCAGTCGCCACCCCAACCCACAGCAAGCCATTACGCACGTCTTCTCTCGCCTCAGATTAATGTGTGATTGCTAGTCGCCCTGACTTTCGGTCATCGCACCATAGGTGAGAACTCGAAAATCATCAGCCAATCGGGTGCGATGCGGCATGCTTTGCACCATGAACATACCGACCAGGTTCTCTCGGGGGTCAATCCAAAAGCGCGTGCCTGCTGCACCGCCCCAGCTATACTCCCCTGCAGACCCTACTTCGCCAAATTCACCCGGATTGAGCACTAGGCCGAAGCCCAAACCAAAACCAGCCCCTTTACGGCCCCAACCCATAGGTAGGTCACTCAGATGATTAATCGTCATGAGTTCAATTGTTTTAGGGGAAAGAATGCGCACTCCGTCCAGTTCACCACCGTTGAGTAACGCTTGAGAAAATCTCAAGTAGTCACGAGCAGTAGAGACGAGCCCTGCACCTCCTCCTTCAAAGACAGGTGGGCGCAAATATCCGAAGTTCAGCCAATCATCGGCTACTTCCAAACCTTTGCCGCTGGGCGGGGCAAGAAAATTGTTGTTAGTCAGACCCTTGGGTTTGTAAAGCTGGGCAAACCGGGGCAATTTTTCTGTAGGGACAAAAAACGCTGTGTCTATCATACCTAACGGGCCAAAAATCCGTTGCTGCAAAAATTCCCCGAAGGTCAGACCCGATAACACTTCAACCAGTCGGCCCTGAACGTCGACCGAGACACTGTAATGCCACTGCGTACCCGGTTCATATTGCAAGGGGAGCTCGCCGAGAGTCTTCACGAATTGCTCCAGATTCAACTCACCCATCATTTGCGTTTTTCGGTAAAGCTGATCGACTTCCGTATTGCCAAAAATGCCATACGTGAAGCCCGCTGTATGAGTGAGCAGATCACGAATCGTGGGTTGTCTGGCGGGCGCACGGGTCTGCCCCACCAACTCAGCATCTCCTTCACCGATACTGCGACTTACTGTCCCGTCGGACACCATGCCGGTTCCAGCCGTCGACAGAGCTACTTCTAAATTTGCTAATTCAGGCAAATACCGAGCCACAGGATCGTTCAGACGGAATTTACCCTCTTCATAAAGCATCATGAGTGCCACGCTGGTCACCGGCTTCGTCATGGAATAAATCCGATAAATCGCGTCCTCTTCCATCGCGCGGCCTGCCTCTCTGTCGGCCTGTCCGTAGGTTTGGCTGTAGACGACCTTACCGTTTCGGGCTATGACGCCCATGCCGCCTACCATTGTGCCGTCTTCTACTTTAGCGTTCATGAAACGTGTTATGTGTTCTAACCGATCGCTAGAAAACCCCTGCCGCTCGGGAGAGCTCGAGCCAATCTCTCGTGCGCTAGCTGGGCCCGAAAGTAACGAGGCTAAGACCAATCCAGTCCATATAATTCTTTTCATTCGTTGTCTCATTTTTTCCTCTTAAAAACTCCTAGTTGCCGAAGCGATAGCGTAGCTTTGCGACCACGGTATCGATAACTGGTTGCTGCAGACTTTCGTCAAATAAATCCAAAACGTCATACTCGTCGCTCAATCGCAAAGAGTTCCCTCGGTTATAAACCAAAAAGAAATCTGTCAATGGCGCGATTTCCCAACGGTAGCGTAACTGGGTAGTTAGGCGACTGATATTAAAGTCGTAGTCGTCACGCTCACGGGTTACTGGCATCAAATCACCATCACCTGACGGTACCGCATAAAAGCCTTGATCAGACGCTCGTACCCCCGCCCACTGCAGGTTCCAGCGCAATTGATGGCCCGGTGCGATAAACCAATTGATATCCAGAGATGGCTGCCATTCGTCCGCGTCAAAAGCACCGAAGTTGCGCCCTCCTTGGTAGACAAGCCAGCCGCTGCGGTCTTTGTAACGTAGCTCCATGGAAATACTGATTGGATCAATCGGCAAATAGGTCAACCCGATCAAGGCGTTGTATGACCAGTCGCCCAAATGTTCCTGCGCGCCACCTAAACCAAAGCTGAAACTAGCTTTCTTTCCAGCATCGGTTGCCAACACGCTTTCAAACCAACCGCCGCCATCAACACGGTATGCGCCATTGCCGCGACTGTCGATATCTTCATAACGCTTGGGAAAGTAGCCTATGCCCGCGCGCAGAGTATTGCGCCCCGGCAACACGACCGATGAGCGCCAAAGTATCGCGCTGTCAGTCACTTGGCCTTCACTAATGTTTTGCTGATGCTTTACAACCAATGTGGATCGATAATTGCTGAGATTCTTCGACACATTTTGCTTGTTATACAAAAAGACATACCGCCCCAGAATATAGTCGTTTCTACGTAAGAACCCTAAGTCGTTGAAATCGATGTCCTCGTCCATCACATCCAACTCAAATTTATGTCGCAGATTGGGTGACGCCGTATACAGCGCATCAATCATGGCGCCGTATCCCGTAACGCCATCACGATCACTCATAATCAACTGCGCATCGGATGAGAACGAGCCGTCCTCGTTTGTCATGTGCGCGTCTAAACTGTGCACGCTGGTATCGAACTGACTACCGCTCATGTAAGTGCCCATGTAGCCCCAAGACGTGTTCTTAGGTGCCGTGTACATAACCCGAGCAACGGCAAAGTCACGACCTTGCCCGGTCAAGGTTATCTGTTGTGCATTGCTGTCTTGAGCCAGCCACTCAACGTCGTCCTCGAACGCTGCCAGCACACCGTAGCGCAAGCTATCGTTACTACCGGTAATTTTGGCGGCACTTAGTAGGTCCGTCGGCACATCGACCTGGCCGCGGTCCAAAGTTACGCTATCGGGCACCCGCATCTGGCTCGCCGTTCCGCCGATGCGCCGCGTATTCAACAGAGATACGGGTAGCGGCACATGCTCCTGCAAGTAAACTCTTCTCGAGGTTGTCGAAAAATCTTCATTCAGCGCAATCCGCATGATGGAGCTGAAATCATCTCTGGGCATAACATTGAATACCTCGCTGCCCTCGAGAAAAAATAACCGTTTTTCCGGAAAGAATGTCTCGCTAGCGGTGAGATTGAGCACCACGTCGTCGGACTCCACAGCACCAAAGTCTGGGTTAACCGAAGCGGAGATCTGTGCCGCAGGCGATGGTTTCCAAGCAAGATCGGCGCCAATACGAATATCGGTATCGTTATAAACCTCGTCGTAGGCGGTAGCGATATAGGGGATAACAGATTTCTGCGGGACAGGTTTAACCCCTTCCATCTGCAGTCGGTTAAAGGCAGAAACGTAACGCTTCGTCGTAACCCCATAGCCGGGCCACTGATACCGCTGATTACGATGAGACACCATACGACTGGCAACGAAACCCATGTTGCGCAGACCCTCACGCGCAGGCATGTCCATCATAGACCAAGGCAAATACATTTCTGCGCTCCAGCCGGTCTCAGTGCGTGACGCCTTAGCAATCCAGGGCCCATCCCAATCACGTTGAAAACGTCGTTCGGGCAGCACCTTGCCGTCGTTCAAAGCGTTGCCAAGCGCGACGTAAAACCAGTACCCGAGCTTGGCCTCGCCGGACGCATCAATGGTGACACCAAACAAGTCACGGTCTACCCAGTCGTCGCGTCGGGTCAGGCGCTGAACCAAAGTTTCAGGAGGCTGAACCATGTCGGCGCTGATAAAAAACCCTTTCTCAGTCGCAAACATTCGCATTTTGGTCGGGTATTCGGCGTCGGCACCTGTGTCCGGGATTGATACGCCCATGTTGTCGTAATATGGAATACGCCGCCACGTCGCCTCGTCAATGCTCCCGTCGATCACAATAGCGGCAGCCTCGTGATCCAGAGTTTGAATTTTCAACTGGTGCAAATCCACACCGGCTTCAGAGCCAAACACTACCTGCTCTCCCGGACCCGCAAACTCACCCATGGCCCGAGGTGTCTGCTCTTGAGCAGCCGTACGTCGCTCCAGTGACTGACTCCGCACCGTTTCAGGAATTGCCTGAGGATCGTTTGAGGATTCGGTCATAGAGATGGGCGGTTGCATTTGACGTTGTCTGTTGGCTATCGCAGTACTGCGCACGTCGCCTATCGCGTTCATCGTGCTAGTAAGCGATGAACTTGAAATATGCCACGCGTCTACAAAACCGTCGGCACGCAGTTGTCGCAACAGGACTCGGCTGTCGACCCCATAGGCCTGCGCCACCAAACGATACAGGCTCTTCTCACCACTACGTGAGGGCAGCACGCGCAGACGTATTTGCCGCGTTCGCATCTGCATCGCCAACTCATCCATCTGACGCTTCGCATTGCCGAGATCACTGTAACTCGCAACGACCACACCTGACGGCTGGGCGGTCATACCTTGCTCGGCAGCTGCAGTACCTGCCATTCCGATCAATACAGTCGACACCATCAAGGAAAATACACGACGACGAACCAATTCCACCAAAAAGGCCAAGGACAAGAGGACCCCCACAATCATAATCAAGTAACCGCGGCAGCAACTCGTTATGCACAACAGCGATCTAAAAAAGCCCGCCATCTTCCAATAATTCGGCATCGAAGGAAAGATCCCCGACTGTCGCGCGTCAGCTGACCCTAGGATTGCTTGACCCACTACGACAATCAGGGGACTGTTAGCGCCTGTTTCGTAACCAATACTATTGCATCTAATGGGGGAGATATGAGCCTAACCCAATCCAGCTCTAACGAGCTGATTCTCGAGCAACATGACAGGGTACTGTTAATCAAACTTAATCGACCGGATCGGCTCAACGCCATCAGCCGGCACATGCTAGACGAGTTATCTGCCAAGGTTGTTGCAGCAGATAAGGATCCGGAAATTCGATGTATCGTACTCACCGGCGAGGGTAAAGGTTTCTGTGCCGGTCTCGATTTAGTGGACACTAATAAGCGCCGCGAGGGCGAAGGAATTCAAGGTGAAAACAGCGATCACAACCGACCGCCACGTAAGCTTTTTGATCTCCGAGATGCCCCAATCAATGTCATGTGGCACTGTGATACGCCAATTGTTTGTGCTGTTAACGGAGCCGCAGCCGGCTATGGCATGGATCTCTCTTTGCTCTGCGATATGCGCATCATGTCCGAGCACGGCAAAATGGCAGCCATTACCGCTCGACGTAACGTGGTTCCAGAAAGTGGTGGCACCTGGTTGCTTCCTCGGCTCGTCGGATGGGCAAAATCAGCCGAGCTGTACTACCGCGGTCGCACCGTACTCGCCGATGAATGTTTGGAGCTAGGGTTAGTCAATGCCGTAGTGCCCCACGACGAATTACTTCCCACGGCCATGCAGTGGGCACAGGAAATCGCTGATAACGCCCCAATGGCAGTACAGACCACCAAACGTATGATGCGCATGGGCTTGGAGGAGTCCTACGACACCGCAGTCGATCATCTGATGGTGCATCTCTCCGGCATGTTTGCCAGCGAGGATTTCGAAGAAGGTCTCAAAGCATTTCTCGAGAAGCGCAAACCCAACTTCACCGGCCGCTAAACGCTAGCGTTTAGCGTCATCTCGAATCACCTGCACGCCGGCTGGATCCACAAGCCGGCCATGCACAATTTGATTGTTCGAATGACCCAGCTGCTGCAGTGACATAGCCCCCTGCAAAGCCGTCCAAAATCCTTGGGCATCTTGCGCTTGATTAACGCTTTGCTTCGCAAGCCGTAGCCCCATACTCGGTCGACTGGCAATTCGCTCAGCCATGGTTTGGGTAACCTCTCTCAGCGATTCGGCAGGTACCACCTGATTGACCATGCCAAGCGCCTTTGCTTCATCTGCTGAAATTTTGTCGCCGGTAAACAGCAGCTCCTTGGCTTTGCGCAGACCCATCTCCCATGGGTGGGCAAAGTACTCGACGCCATTTACCCCGAATGCCACCACCGGGTCTGAGAAGGTCGCATCGTCTGACGCAATAATCAGATCGCAAACCCAGATCAGCATGAGACCGCCAGCAATCACCTTGCCATGCACCTGAGCAATCGTAGGTTTTGGCAGGTTGCGCCAGCGCCAGCATAGGCCCAGATAAATTTCCTCCTCCTGCGATTGATAACCCTCGGCTCCCGGTTTTTCATATCCGCCCCAATTCGAAACCGGCTCAAAATCCGCCATAGTGGTATGGTCCGCGAGGTCGTGTCCTGATGAAAAATGCGGCCCATTGGCGTCGAGCACGATCACTTTCACATCATCATCTTGGGCCGCCAAATCAAAAGCAGAGTTCAACTCGTACAGCATGGTTTTGTCTTGGGCGTTTCTCACATCCACCCGATTTAAGGTGATACGGGCCACGTAATGGCTTACGTCATAGATTATCGTGGAAAACTCTGACATCTCTTCCTCCTGAGAATACAATGTTCATATAGTATCAAGCGCAATGTTTCCTGCCATGTACTTAGAAACAAAGCCGCTAGGTCGTCAAATCAGCGAGCGTAAAACGGTGCAAAAACCCAGCAATTCAGAAATATTTAACCCCGCAAACGACACCCCTTTGAAACGCTTTGCTGGAGCAAATTTGGGGTGGCGGTGGATTGCCGTCGGCTTGATTTTTACCTTTGGACTCGTCGCGTTTGCCAATGGGGTGGCCCTAACAGCAAGACCCGATGTGTTCGAGGCTCCGGTAGTGGAAAGGGTCTATTACATTCTTGGCCTATTCGTGGTTGGTGGCCTAGACCTTGGTACGCCTTTTGGTGGGCCATTATGGGCTCAGGGCTTGCTCTGGATCGCTTTTTTTGGCGCGCCGTTGCTGACTGCTTCGGCGGTGGTTGAAGCCGTACTTCGTGTTTTGAACCCCCAGCAGTGGATGTTGCGCAACTTGAGCGACCATGTGGTGATTTTTGGCTCCGGCGAGCTGACGATCAGCTATCTGCGCTTGTTACGGCGGGAAAATCGCAACTGCAAAGTTGTGGTGATAGACACGGCATTTGAATCGATTCGCGAACAGGAGCTACAGCAAAAGTACGGTGTTGCCACAACGGTGGGTGATCTGACCCTTGGCTTTTTACGTAAACAGCTCAAACTCGATCGCGCCAAAAGGGTTTTATTGCTCGGCGATAACGACTTCCAAGCATTTGAGGCCGCCACTAGAGTGCTAGAAACGGCACCTAACCTGAAGTTCCATGTGGTGATTCACTGCCAAAATTTGCGTTTCATGCGTACTTTGCTGCAAACCTCGCTCGGTCGACACTGCGTCATTTTCAATCAATACAACATGGCAGGAATGGCTTTTGTGCGCCGCGATCTGCGGGATCAATTCACGCAAACTGAAGGCTTAGACAACGTTGTCATCGCCGGATTTGGGCGGTTTGGACAATCCGTCGTTGAGCAGCTCAGACGCACTCAAGAGCAGGAACTTGCCCATGTGGTGATTATCGACCAAGACGCAGAACGCCGCATGCTCGTCGTTGAGGAGCAACAGCAACTAAAATCGAATTACGAGCGCTCGGTGCTAAGAGGCGATATTTCTAATCCTGAAGTGTGGCGGCGCGTTAGCGCCAAAATTGATCTCGAAGAACCCAACACGGTATTCCTCCTGGGCACAGGCAGCGGCAGAGACAACTTGCGCACCGCGCTGTGGCTGAAACAGAAGTATCCTAACTCTCATGTTTTCGCGCGCACCAATGGACAATCGCGATTCGCAAGCTCAGTAGCCGAAGAGAAAGATATCAATGCATTCAGTATAAATGGCCTGCTTGAAGAGATGATCCCCGTACGCTGGACGCGATAGCCTGCGGGAGGGTTACCACCCGCAATGCCGACCTGCATTTTGCTCGTCCAGCCATGTCACCAGTGGCTCAAAGTAATCGATAATCGCTGCCGCATCCATATCCTGCTGACCGGTCAAAGCGCCCATCCCCTCGGGCCATGGCTGGCTCGCCACCATCGCCAACATATCCCCAAGCCTCTCACCAGCGGCCTTGTTTTTGTAGATTGAACAACTGATCAAGGGGCCCTAATAGCCTAGCTACATCGCAGAGCGTGCAGTGAAACTGAAACTGCATCACATGCGATAAAAAATCGCGGGTACACGGAGTGTTACCGAGAATGTGATATTTCGCGCCAGGATCAAAATCGTTTTCGCTTCACACAGCTGCAGGCGCGACACCTTGATAAGCCCCGCGTAGAGCCCACCACCCTTCGATGTGCCATTTCCTCAAGAGAGACGAAATCAAATGTAAGACAAGAGAGAGTATTGCCCAAGAGCAGACCTATAAAGAATCTGGCAGTATAGGTATTCAAATTTGGGGAGGATTTTTTTTGCCGACGTTATCTGTTTTGGATCTTTCGCCAATTTGCGAAGGCGGCGACGCCACGCAGGCTTTGAATAATTCACGCGCCCTTGCCCAACACTGCGAGGAGGCCGGGTACCACCGCTATTGGGTAGCCGAACACCACAACATGCGCGGCATCGCCAGCGCAGCTACATCGGTAGTCATCAGCCATATCGCCGGGGGCACTCAAACCATCAGAGTGGGCTCTGGCGGCATCATGCTACCGAACCATTCGCCGCTCATGGTCGCTGAACAATTTGGCACACTGGACGCGCTTTATCCGGGCCGCATCGATTTAGGCTTAGGACGAGCTCCGGGCACCGACGGAGTGACAGCCCACGCCTTGCGTCGCACCCTGCACAGTGACCCCAATCAGTTTCCGCAGGACGTTGTGGAGCTTAAAGGCTATCTGAGCAGTAACTGTCATCCGCAACAGCGAGTCACCGCAGTGCCGGGGTTCGGCTCACAGGTGCCTTTATACATCTTGGGTTCGAGCTTATTCGGCGCCCAGCTAGCGGCCATTCTCGGCCTACCTTTCGCCTTCGCCTCACACTTTGCACCTGACGCCATGATGCGCGCCATAAACCTCTACCGGCAGGAATTCGAACCTTCCGAGCAGCTGGAAAAACCCCACGTAATTTTGGGCTACAACATCTGCGCAGCCGATACCGAAGAGGAGGCACTGTTCCTGCGCTCTTCAGGACTACAGGCTTTTCTTAACCTACGACAGGGTAAACCCGGTCCTCTGCCAAAGCCTAGCGAACAATTTGAAGAAGACCTGAGGGATACCGATAGGGCCATGCTGCAGCAGGTCAGTTCTGCCTCCGCCGTGGGTAACGTAGATTCTGTACG
>CAJWZG010000021.1 GCA_913049565.1 uncultured Gammaproteobacteria bacterium | reverse complement strand
ATCATGAGGCTGGAGAAATGTCTGCGAACCTGAAAACAGCAAAGGCCAGCTATGCAGCATTTGCTTCAGGAGACATGGAGGCTTGGGCAGCTGGTCAGGCAGAGAATGCAACTTGGGTTATGCCAGAGGGCTTGCCTTGGACAGGCACGTACACTGGCCCTGCAGAGGTGATTGAAAAAGTCTTTGGGCCATTAGGACAGGCACTCCCTGATTTAAAAGTTACCCCTACAGGTTTCTACGAGTCTGGCGATAAAATTTTCGTTACCACTACTTATACAGCCACTAATCTGGACACCAAAGCCGTGCATATGATTACGTTTAAGGATGGAAAATTTGTAGGTTTTGAGCCTTTTGAGCCTACTCACCTGATGATGGAAGCCGCCGTAAAGTAATCTGATTGGTTTATCGGAAAAACGCGGCTTTATAATACAAAGCCGCCTTATCCACCTTAATTCCTGGCTTCACATCGCAACCGACAACGTCACTGCAATCGCTAATCATCATCTTCACGATGCGCCACTGCAGTAATCGTTGCGCTAGGCTCGTTCCGTTGAGCTAGCCGCTACTGAAGAAGAAATTAACCGAATTGGTTTTTGAAAAATCAAATCGTTGCAAACTGGCCTTCGATCGCGGCTTTTCGAGCTTTGCTTAACCCTAGGCTTCTTGCGGTGAAATTAAGCATTTCCCGCTCTCTTGAAGACGGCTGGCCATGCTTGATGGCTAGTTCATAATGGTTTTGGTAGATGGTTTCCGCGTCTTGGTCGATATTGTTCTCGTCGGGTATTAGCCGATCGAGAACATCCCTAAGCATATGCGTTAAGTTCTTGTGGAGTCCTAGCATTATCAAAGCTGCCGCCATTCCCCCTATGGATCCGTATTCGTCGGAAAATAAATTTTCAATAAGTTGCTCGGTAAATAGAAACGCTAGCGTAACTGAGCCAAATAATATCAAGCGAACCAGATTGCGTTTAAACAACTGCTCTATTCCAAATATCTGCTCTCGTAAAATACCAAGAGAGAACATGATCCCGAACATCAGCTCTCCGATCGCGTAGATTATTATAGTGATCGCCATAGATGTTGGCGGCGCCCCATAATCGCTAATTAGACTGTCCCAACTCATTTTGGCGATGGCGGCACCTAGAAACAAAAATCTCAGTAGGTAAGCGCTCGCATAGATTCCAGATTGCCGCTTAAATTTTGAGTCGGGCTCGGACTGAAAATAGTAAAGCCCTAATACGGACAGAACGTAAGCGTGAACAACGAGTACGCCAACCCACATCCAGTTAAAGTAGTCGCCAAAAGAAACGGCTAGCCCTGGCCGGTTACTGTCGAACTTAACTTCCAAAAACCGGTCCCCCTCCAGAGGGTCAAAGCCAGTAATTGCTAAGTAGATGCCCAGCATGCCTGCGGCGAAAGCGCTGATCCATATGCTCCGATGAATTGCTCGATTTTCCATAAAGCCTGACAGCCTAGTACTGAACATACCAGTTAGGTTTAGGTAAAAAGCTATAAGTAATGGAATGATTAGGGCGACTGCTCTGTTGGCATTATTTATCGCGCTTACCAATTCTTCTGATGCGGGGAGGGCGAATGGTATAAAAACCAGTGCTAAAACAGCTCCTTCGAGAATTAGTACCGCGGAAACCAATCGGTTGCGCTCACTTTGAGGGTCGCTTTTCAGAGTTATCGAGGCGAGGTAGCTAAGAATAATCAAAGCAAAGGAGCACAGTAATCCCGCAATTAACCAAATCGTGCTTGGCCATGCGCCGGGCATGAGAGAAACACGGGAACGTCTTTCGGGGACAAAGGCGTCAGCGGCATTCAACGCGTTATTAACTTCCTCTTGTGTCAACCCGTTAGAGATCTGCTTTTTGATCGAATTCAACCAATCTGCTCGACTTTGAAGATAAACGATTTGCCAAGCTCTAGCTTTCACCAAGTTATAAATGGACGACTCATCGTCAGAATAGTCACTAACCAGTCCAGCTATGGCTCGAAAGCTGCCAAACTTCGCGGCCTTGATCCAAAGATCTTCCGCGTCCTTTAGATTCGAGTCATTGGCAGGATTTAGATATGCGAGGTTCCCGAGATGCTCTATGGCCTAAGGATAATCTTGCGAAGCAGCTTCCTTGAGCCAATATAGCGCCTGCTCGCTTGGATTTTTGGCAAAGAAGAACCCCGCGTTGATGCCTCCAGAGGTAATTACCGCAGACAACAGGTACTGAGCGTTCGGATTTCCTTGTCGAGCATAATTTTCGAGTGTAGAGATGGTCGATTCGATTTTGGCTGGCGACGGGGCAGGCCAATTCTGCAGATGTTGGCTGAACCCATGGCGGTTTTGCCAGTTCCAACTAATCTCTGAAAAAAGCGATTCTGAGAGATTACGAGCCTCTGCCAGCTCAGATTCCGACATGTTATTTTCGATATTGTTAGGCCAATAAATTTCTAACGCTCTCCCTTCGCTCAGCCTATTTTTCAGAACGCTGAGCCATTTTAGAGCTTCGACTTTTTCTTTCCTTGCCGGTTCTAACTTGTCGCCCGCTAAAAGTTCGAACAGGGCGAGTTGATGCTCGATGGTGCCTTGGTTCGCACTTTTCCTAAACAGATTGATGGACTCGTCCAGATTCCGCTCGACAACGAAGCCATCCCGATATAGGCGAGCGAGTGAGCTAGGGTAGTGGTCGACCTCTGCTTTTCGAAGTTCAACAATTTTCTCCCAGTTTCTGTTGATGGGGTCGCCAAAGGTGCTCAGCAATTCCATCGCAGGATAGGCCGAATCTACGTAACCCAAGTCAAGAGCCTTTAGATGTAAATCGATTGAGCGGGGAATATCTATTTCCACAATTGCAGATTGACCCCCATAGAACCCATCGATCCAGTCGCCATAATGAATTCCCAGCGAATATAACGCTGGTGGATAATCTTGGTCCGCTAGTTCGTGGAGTATCTTTAGGTGTTGCTCTTTGTCGCCATTTTCGTAAAGAGACCACGACTCGTGGAGCCTATCTTCAGGTGCGTTACAACCGAACAGCGATAATAAGAGGAGCACGCCGAAAAATAACGCTGAAGCAGAATTGAATTTTTCCATCTCGAAAACATACCAAAGTTTCGTTTTGGCGTCGCGACGGTCTATTCGCAGCTGGAGAGATTGGTGATTTATGGCGGAGGGACAGGGATTAAAAGTATATCGTAACCTATTGAATAATATGAATTTAAATTATTTTTTCCGTTTTAAATGCCCCCATATATGCCCCCTCATAGAGTGCTTTGATTTTCGCCATTTAATTTCATCCCGTTCTCTTTTTCCTCTTTAAGTACAAGAGTTTGGATCAGTTTGTTCATAGTCTGAGCTGCTGCGCTGGCCCATAAACTCCAAACGTATAGCACCAGCAGTCGCTGGAACAGCGCTAACCAGCCCGGGTATCCCTCAACGTAGCAATCTCCGAGCAGAAACTGGCAGCCCCATCCGCATAGGTCTCACCGTCGATCTGCACATTCGCCGCGGGACCAAAGAGACCCATCGGCGACAGCGAACTTCTTGGTACCGACCCGCGCTGCTCTGGGGTCGCGCTTAAGAGCCCGAGCTTGGAAACGAAGGCACTTCGCCTCCGGCGATCGCACTAGCAACGCCGCGATCCGCGTTGAGCTCAACGGGTCATGACGGAGTAAACCGCATCCAAAATCAGATGTCCGACTGTATAACGTAGTAACGCTGTCCGTCACGAATTTCCACCCGGCCACCGTTTTCGACTATGGCGGTTTGCGCCACCGCAGCGATACGTTGGACGATCTCTGTGATAGAAGTCTTGCGTGCGATCTCGTCGCGCGAGATGTTCACATAGCTGTCATTGAATGGTTTTTCCCAGGGTCTAAAAGCCGGCAGAGTTTTCGTCTGGTTGATCGCCTCCTCACCCATGCCGCTTAAGCCACGCATCACACCAATCAAGCCGCCGCTGGTCGCTGCTTGGTTATCGCAGTCATAACCGGCGGATGTCGCGATGGCGACGGTTTGCAGGTAGTCCCCTTCGCCGTACAGTATTGCCATAATTCCGGCGAGCCCGTTAACTAAAGACGCAACGCGGTGAACCGGTGCTTCGTATCCATCCTTTTTGTAGGCGTAGTATTTATCGTGGATTTTCTGCCGGGTGTCACGCCAATCAGCGTGCTTCTTGTGCCACTTAATGACATCCCGTAAACCCTCAGCATAGGGGCCTTTGTTGGGCACTGCGGCTTTGGCGATGTCGACCAATTGATCGACATCGTCAATGAAGAAAGCTGCGCTGATCATGGCACCATAGGCGATGGTTGCGTGTGTTCCCCAGTCGTCATTGGTGATACGAGCTCCCCACTCTGCACGTTGAGCGGCTTGTTGCGTCATGCCGGGGTAAAAAGCGCTCCAGATCTCGTTGACCAATTGAGGGTCGATCTGATACCAATGCTTATTGTTTTCCTTGCGACCGGTATCCGGAGCAACGAGTCCTTGCTCCATCAGTCCACGTGCTTCTCGATTTGCTACCCAGATATAGTCATTGATGTGAGTCTTCCATGCCTGGGTAATTTCGGCATAGTTGATGTCGAGTCCATATTTCTCTACCGCGTGCAGGGTAACAAATTCAATATCTGTATCGTCGTCTGTGAACGCACCCTGCAGCGCCCCGACCAGCACTGGGACATGCCCACGGCGGTCTGTGCGATTGATTTTGAGTTCTGGTACACCGTCATAGTCGGCGGTGTAGATGCGGTCTACGAGGATTGGGATAGGCTGTTTTACATACCGGTTTTCAAAGGGAAATCCAATGTAGTTGCCCAGCAATTGGCCAATCCAAAAACCTGAAAGTTTGTCGATCAGTTCATTGTGACTAATCGCGCGTTCTGCAGCAAAAGCTGCCGGGGCGAACAATATTACGGCAGCTGTAACCGCAGCGATCCGTTGTAGGTGTTTCATAAAATCCATAGTGATTCTCCGAATTTAAACGTCCTTGTGAGTGCTGCATGGCTAAATTCACCGCGTGAGGCCTTCGTGCAGCATGAAAAAAGCAAAGGTTGAATGAATACAAGATGGCGCATTTTGCTCCTGGAATGCTTCGGCTTATTCGGGCAGAGCAAATGCGATCAAATGATCACCCGCTTTGTTGTAGCCACTCATATGTCCGCCTGCGGCGACCAATACATATTGTCTGCCGCCTTCTTCTAGTTGATAAGTCATAGGCGTTGAGTTCGCTGCTGTCGGCAGCCTCGTCTGCCACAAGATCTCGCCGGTCTCAGCCGAATAGGCACGAAAAGCGTGCTCCATAGCACCCGCGCCAAAGACCACACCTGTGGACGTGGTCATTGCGCCGCCTATGGCTGGGACGCCTTTAATCCACCAGAAAGGGAACGGCGCTAAATCTCGACTGGTACCGAATGGCACGCTCCATAGAATTTCCCCGGCGACCAAATCCACCGCATCTAAGGTAGCCCAAGGTGGCTCGACGCAGGGAACGCCCAATGGCGACATGAGCAAGGATGTTTCAGAACAATAGGGTGTGCCTTTTTGATTCGGGCGGCCCTGTTTTTCGCACTCTTCGCGCGGGGTGAGTTTCAAGTGGTTGGCGGTGCGTCCGGTGATTACGTACATGGTCTGCGAATCGGGGTTTATGGCAGGCGAACCCCAATTGTTTCCGCCGCCATTACCTGGGTAAAAGAGAGAGCCCTCCACGGTGGGGGGGGTATAGATGCCGTCGTTGCGTAGCTGGTTGAGCGTGTTGGCACACATCATTTCGTCCCAGATCATCAGACCCCAAGCGTCATCGGCAGAAATGGGTGGCATGAGATTTGGAAAGTGGGTGGGGAACGGTTGAGTGGGTGATAAGTATTCGCCTATTACTGGATTCTGCGGCACGGGACGTTCTTCTACTGGATAAACGGGTATCCCTGTATCACGATGCAAAACGAAAGTTAGTCCCATTTTAGTGACTTGCACCACCACCGGAACCGTTTCCCCGTTTACTTCGAGGTCCATCAAAGTAGGTTGTGCGGGTGTGTCATAGTCCCAAATATCGTGATGGACCATTTGGTAGTGCCAGGCAACTTCGCCGGTGGCACCATGCAGGGCGACCACAGAACTTGAATAGTAATCTAGACCATCGCGGTGGCCGCCATAGTAGTCGGGGGAGGTATTTCCCGTGGGGATGAAGACTAGATCTCGCTCGGGATCGACACTGATTATCGACCAAACGTTGGTTGTACCACTTCTGAAAGAGCCATCTGTATCGCGTTGTTTCATCTCGGGTGGCACCGGATTCCAAGCCCATTGCTGCTCGCCGGTATAGATGTCGTAGGCGCGAACTACACCACTAGGAATCGTCGTGCGAACATTGTCCAGTACCATTGAGCCGGTAATGATGAGATTGCCGAGGATTGCAGGTGGGGATGTGATGCCATACTCGAGTGGATTGTGGCGAGAAATCTCTGGGGTGATATCAACTGCGCCCTGATCGCCAAAGCCACTGCACGGAATGCCGGTCTGAGCGTCTAGTGCGATCAATCGAGCATCAACGGTGCCGGTGATGATTCGGTGAGCACACACTCTGCTATCGTTTGGCTGCCAGTCGGGAGCTTTCCAACTGCTGACACCGCGACAGTTAGGTAAGAGCCAGTTCTTGCTTACGTCTACCTCTGGGTCGTACGACCAGCGCTCCGCACCAGTGCGTGGGTCTAAAGCGAATACACGGTTGAACGGGGTGCAGTAGAAGAGTGTTTCATCTACTAAGATTGGCGTCGCCTGGAATGCGCTGGAACCCACGTACCTACCCTCATCTGACATTCCGGCATCTCTAAAATCTCCAGAGTTATGGACCCATGCTTGCTCTAGCCAAGCAACATTGTCAGGTGTGATTTGACTGGCAGCAGAGAAGTGAGTGCCACCCGGTGTCGCGCCGTAGGCCGGCCAGCCAGCGGGTTGTCCGGCGCCGACACTTGGTGAGCCTGAGAGCTTGCTGAATCCGCATCCAACGAGCGTAAGCAAGAAACTAATAAGTAGTAGACGAGTCATAACAATTGAATTTACGCAGACAAACGGACGGTAATCCAAACCCAATGGGTCTCGGGTTGCAAACATCGGCATCCTTTTAACATGACAACACTCAGCGGTTCGGTAGGTGCTCGGCTAACCAGGCTTGCTGAAGTCGTAACGCCTTTATATAACCTGCACCCCGATATACGTCGTAGTGTTTGCCTTTAATCGTATCGTATTTCGCCGGCACCTTGTCTTTTATCGCCGCATACAACGCCACGCCGTTGTCTTTGATATCAAACAATCCCTCCTGATCGGCATCGATGATCAGCGTTGCTGCTTGCAGCTGTTGCAGGTTCTCTTGAGGCTTATAGCGCACGAAGTCAGGCCAATCGGGATAGCCCTTCAGACCCGGTGTAGCTACCCCAGGGAACGAAGGCGCTTCGCCTTTAGCGATTGCACCCCGCAGCGCCGCGATCCGAGTTGAGTTTACCGGGCTATCGCTGCTGTCTTCCCAGCCTGCCTGCGGGTTCACAGTCCCTACCTGAGTCATCAGTACTTTGATTTGCGGAAATTCGGAAGCTGTTGCCAACGCTAAGCCGCCACCCAGACTTGAGCCCCATACGGCGATGCGATTCGGGTCGACCTGGGGCGTGGTTGCCAAATAGGCAAACGCCGCACGGATATCGTCCATCTGTTCCAGAGGATTAACAATATGACGAATTTCCCGCACCTCAGTGGTATAGGTTTGGGCTGTTTCCGCCCCATCAGCTAAATCAGGCCTGTCGCCGACACGTTGCAGCACACCTTCACTTTCTCCCCAGCCGGTGTAGTCGAAAGTCAACACAATGTAGCCTTGGGCGGCAAACCGTGGCGCATAAGCCTGATTCAAGTGAGATTTCGCGCCCCCCCAACCATGAATCATCAATATCGCCGGGCGGCGCTCTTTCGGCATAAGGTCTTCCGGCAACCACAAGTTTCCCGCCAGACGTATGCCATCACTGTATAACGTGATGGCTGTGTTGGTTGGCTTAGCATGGCTGAACAGAGATAGTGTTAGCAGTAAAATGCCAAAGCAAAATTTTGTACGCATAGTTTTTCCATGAGGTTTAGTGAGAACACTACACTGGTTTGATAGTCTGCCGTTAAACCAGCGAGGGTTGGTGGAGGAGCTGAATGTTGCAGAGGCTGGATTTGCCCGCCTTGGCGACGTGGGTATTAGCACGACCTAATCCTCAATAGCCTGGTAGGTTAATGATTGCATCAACTCACGTACCGGATAGGTGCGGTCAGGCATGAGTTGCGTGTGCACCAGGCCGACCAATTCTGCTTCAAGATCGACCCAGACATGGGTGGTCGCAGCACCGCCCCAACCATAGGTACCAACAGATACAGGCAGACCGGATGTGGCTGGGTTGTTGACCACATAGCCAGTCAACCCAAAACCAACACCCACGCCTAACAGGCTCGTCTTGGGGTCATCAGAGAATTCCGGAGTGAGGTGATCAGACATCATGAATTCAACGGTTCTTGAGCCGAGGTATCGTTTGCCTCGATACTCACCTCTGTTTTCCAGCATCTGCGCGAAGCGCAGGTAATCTCCAACAGTGCCGACTAATCCGGAACCGCCCATCTCCAAAGCCGGGAGTCTTCGATAGCGCGAGTGTTGTGGATCGTCGACGAGTTTTAAGCCACCACCAGGTTTAGGGCTGTAATTGCTTGCAAAACGGTCCAGTTTGTCCGCCGGTACATAAAAGTCGGTGTCTACCATGCCTAAGGGGTTGAACAGACGAGACTTCAGAAAGTCGCGAAATGTCTGGCCAGAAACAACTTCTATCAGGCGCCCAAGCACGTCCATACCGACGCTGTAGTTCCAGGTCGTGCCGGGTTGAGCGACCAACGGCATCTTGGAGAGCGCTTCGCTCCATTCTTTGAGGTTGGCGAAACGGGTGGTGGGCCCGCCTGTAATGCCGTTCTCTGCGTACATTTTTCCGACCGGGGTTCGGACAAAAAAGTTATAAGTAAGGCCTGAGGTATGGGTCAGCAGATGCTGGATGGTGATCGGGTTGGCGGGTTCGGTAACGATTTCTCCATCTTCCTGTCCCACGTACACCTGCATGTCAGCAAACTCGGGAAGGTACTTTGATACCGGATCGGTCAACAAAAAGTGGCCTTCTTCGAACAGCATCATGACTGCGGCTCCGGTGATCAGCTTACTCTGCGAATAAAGTCGGAAGATGGTGTCCTTTTCCATTGGTGATCCTGCTTCGACATTGCGCAGGCCGTGGGCCTCGAAATGCACCACTTTGCCGCGCCTTGCAATCAGCGTAACAGCGCCTGGAATTTTCTTATCATCGATTAAACGTCGCATGCCTTGGCCGAGGCGCTCAAGGCGTTCTGCCGACATGTCAACCGAGGCAGGCCGGGCGAGCTTGAGTTTAGTTTGTGCAAATGCGGGTATGCCCAACAACAGGGTAACGATCAGGGAGACTGCTATGGGCGTGTTTTTTATTTGATTCAATTGTCCACATTCCGCGTTGTTAAGAAATCTATGCTGAAGTAGGTGACTGACTACAGGTCTGCACTTAGTTGGCCAACCTGCCTTTGAACCAGCTTGGCATCCAGGTGCTGTCGCTCCCTCCTTCCTTGTCTTGCTTTCGGGCAGCTTTCAATACCAAGGGCATAGAGTAATTACCCTCGTGACAAGCGTACTCATACACGTTGTCTGTAGTCAGACGCAGTTGCTGTCGTCCACTGAAGGGCACCGGGTAAGATTCTGGATCTTCAACAGTCCACTCATACTGCAGAGTATTGCCATCCAGGCGCGTAAAACGTTCGGTTAAAACAACCTGGTCGCCCGTACCCATGGGTGCCGCATAGGGTTTGAAATTGGTAGTGGTGACGACGAAAGTATCGGCCACCCATTGGCCCGTGGCAAAGCCCTTCCAGAATTGCGCGCCGGATGGCGAGGCACCGCTGCCGTCAGTGGGGATGACACGGTGATCGTTCACCATCTCTACCTGTATCACTATGTGACTTTCCGATTGCACAATCTGCATGATGTTGTTGTAGGCACCTGAACGCATGGGGTTGTTGTTCATTCCGATAAGACAGCGGTCGGTGAGGGCGCGCATTTCGGGACCTTCAGGTGGCAGTGATTGCATGTGCCAGTAAGGCTGGTTGCGTGCCTGTGCCGCGGCTGTCATCGCAGGCATGCGGCCGTTGGGCGGATCGAAGATTATAGAAGTACGCAGACTCTTGTCGAGCTTGTTACCGAGTTCGAGAAAGCCAGAATTGTAGCCCGCATCGACATCGGATTGACCATCGAGTCCTTTGCGGACTTCACCTTCCTTTGCGGTGGCCGCAGCCCTACTAGTCTGTATGTCCGCTTCGATCTTGCTGGCTTCTTCGGCGGTCAGAAATTCTTTGTTTGCCAGGTTTTTCGGGCGGTTAAGCCGGGTGGCAGTTTTGAAGTCCCAGTTGCCTTCCAAACTGGGTTTGCCCCATGGTTTTGCCGGTATCTCGGCCTCCAATGAAGTGCTGTATGCCAAAAAGAGAAACAGGCATCGGGTACGGTAGGATCGTCTCATGGGTGTCTCCTAATACAGATTCTTGAGTGCGGGTTTGTTGATATCCCCGCCTTTACGCAAGTGGTTGTAAATAGCGTCTTCGGCAAACGGTATGCATTTGTATTCCAGCAAACGTGCGCCGCTTTCCAGTCGTCGATACAGGGGCATGGAAATGGTCCAGGGTTCGGTAAAAACCTGGGGATCTTCTATGGTTGCTTCATAGAGAATATGGTTGTCGCCCATCAGCGTATAGCGCTCGGTCACTTTGAGCGCGTCGCTGTGCCATGTGGCAGTTGTGTCGAACCAGGTGTCTGCCACCTGATCGGTCACTTCTACAACAAGGGTTGAGCCTTCCCAGTGGCCGACCGAATGACCCATCCAGGAGGGTAGCTCTGCGCGGGAGCCGGGGCGGTCCATATGAATCACGCGGCTGTTGCTGCCCCACTCGTAGGCAATGAAGATCTTCGCGTCGGATTGTACGATGTGGAATGGTAATGGCATGTAGGTTTGTCGTGGAATGCCGGGCATGAAGCACTTTACGGCGGGATCCCACTTGTGCCATTCCTTACGTTGAGCATTGCGTTGGGCGGCAGCGTGCTTATTGTAGGGAATGCGCTCTTGCGCCACATAGTTTTGGCCTGCCGGGATACCACCCAACGCGCCAATTAAGCCCGTGGTCGGACCTTTCTGCGCGCTACCGCCTTCTAGGTTCCAGTGCGCTGTTCCCACGGCTTGCCAGAGGCCGTTCAGATCGGGCTGAGTTGATGGGGCGGATTGCGTCGTTGCGATAGCGCAGCTTAGTAGTAACGGCAATGTGCATAGAAAAAAGCTGCGACAGAGGCCTTGTATCGTCATGCTTACTCCTGCGGCTCGTTAGGGGCTGCACCGGCACCGGAGGAGCCCATAAATAACTGGCGGCCATCGGTGAATGTGATGTCTCGGCCGCTGCCGCGGCACTTAGGTTGGCAGTCCGGATCTTTGCTCTGATAGCCGCGCACGATGACCTCGTTACCAACATGCAGCAAACTGCGCGTCAAACCCGCTCGTAAAAGCGCGTTTGGGGTGCCCCCTTCCAGCATCCAGGGCACAGTCTTGCGTTGGGCGTCTGTGACATCAATATGAATCCAGGCGTGTGGATTGATCCACTCAACTTTGACGACTTTGCCTTGTAGCTGAAACGGTTTGTTGGCATCAAATTCTGAGGAGAAGGCGTGATGAGATTGACTGTTAGACATTGCCAACAACAAGGCTAAACACATAGAGATTCGTGCGAATTTCAGTTTAAAGTTCATGGTGGTCCTCTGGAATGCAATAGTGAATTGTGTGCATGCGGTGTTGCGCGTTCCCGTCCAAAAATGCCATTCATGCCATTTTGTCCCAACGGGTTTTTTCAGGAACCACCCAAAAACCTGCGGGTTTTGACCCGGACTCCTGTCCTCGCTTAGTGCGGTCCCAAAATTTTTCGCATTTTGGACAGGCACTAACTATTGTTCTCTGGAATTGTTGCGGATTCTTTTTTGAGGTCGGCGCGTAGAAGGTTGGCTTCTCTGATTAAATAGTGGCGCATCGCCTCGGAGTCGGCATCGTTGAGTAACTCGGCGAAGCTTGGCATGCCTTGATCTGCCCGGGCGCCATGCCGCACGATGTCGATAAATTCGGCGTGGGTCGCTTGATTCATTGTGCGCAGGTCAGGTGCGGTAATCAGGGTTTCAGCTGTGCCTTCGATGCTGCCGTGACAGTTTGCACATTGGGCCTGATAGAGATCCTGGCCCTGCACGTACAGGCCGATGTCAAATTTGGTCGCAGGTTGCACGGGCACTTCCAGAGTTACTGATTTGATGGGGGGTAGTGCGGCTGTGCCGCCGATCTTAAACACCAATAAGGTGCCGCCCAGGCCGATCGCTCTATTGCCGCTGACCATGGTGGCCACATACTGTTCGTTGCCTACCGCGTAGCTCATCACTGCGGAACTGAATAGCCCCTGGGCGTCAAACTCCCATATAGGCAGGCCGTCGTTGGTGTTGCGTGCCACGAAGAGGCCATCGCGCTCGCCTTGGAACAACAAATTTGCAGCGGTGGCTAATACGCCGCCGTTGTGCGGTTCCTTTAGTTTGTGGCGCCATTTGTATTTGCCGGTGAGCGGATCGAATGCGCCTATATAACCCTGGGTAGGTGGGCGTGGCGCGGCCTGTTTTATGAGTCCGCGTCGATACTCGCCTTCTCCCCAGCCCAGGCTGACACCCCGATCGCGAATCTTGTAGACGCCTGTCTTCACAAATTCCTCGTCCAATGAATAGAATGCCGGCTTGTCGTGATAGTAAAAATACATGATGCCGTTAGCTTCATCCCAGGACTGCGGTTCCCAATTGTGGGCCCCGGCGTTTGCAGGAAGGATCCATTGGGGCTTGGTTTCGTAGACGACATCGGGATTTTCTACTGGTCTACCCGTTTCCAAATCAACGTGGGTTGCCCAGGTGATGGCGTCGGTATAGGGATGTGCGCGCAGGAGTTCTCCGGTTTCGCGATCGATCACATAAAAAAAGCCATTTTTAGGCGCTTGCAGCAGGACTTTGCGAGGCTTCCCGTCTACGACGAGATCGCTCAAGGTGATGTCCATGGCCGAGCTGAAATCCCAATTGTCGCCAGGTACTGTCTGGTAATACCAGTTCATGCGGCCGGTCTGCACATCTACCGATATGATCGTTGACAAAAACAGGTCATCACCGCCGCCGGGTGAGCGAATGTCGCGCGGCCAGGGCGCGCCGTTGCCGACACCGATGTACAGCGAACCTAACTCTTCGTCGTAAACAAGAGAATTCCATGCGGTGCCACCACCGCCATACTTCCACCACTCGCCGCCCCAGGTTTTGGCGGCCATTTCCATTTCAGGATGTTCGAAGGGTTTGCTTGGATCGCCAGGCACCAGATAAAAGCGCCAATCCACCTCGCCTGTGTTTGCGTCGTAGGCAGTGACATAGCCTCGCCGATGCCCAGACTCGGAGCTACCTTGGCCGATAAAAACTTTGCCTAGGGCGACGCGAGGTGCCCCGGTGATGTTGAAGCGGCCCAAAGCAGAGGGATGATAGGTGTCTATGTCCCAATGCAGACTTCCGTCCTGTGCGTCTAATGCAATCAGACGACCGTCGAAAGTGGCGACATAAATCTTGCCCTGGTAAGCGGCGACACCCCGGTTATGGGCCGGCCCACAACAAGCCAGACGTACGTATGAACGATCCACCTGCGGGTCGTGGCGCCAGATCTCCTCGCCGCTCGCTGCGTCCAGTGCGTAAACCACACTCCAACCGTTGGTGGCGTACATGACGCCATCCATAACGAGCGGTGTACCTTGCATGCGCATATTGAAGTCGCCTATTTGCTTGCTCCAGGCCAGCCCAAGATCGTTAATGTTGTCCTGGTTAATCTGGGTCAACTGGGAAAAGCGTTGTTCTTTGTATGTTTGGCCGTGAGTGAGCCAACTGCCGGGCTCGCGTGCGGTTGCGTTAATAATGCGTGTGTCGTCTACACTTATGGCAGTGGGCTCTTCTGGTGCACACCCCATGAGCCCCGCCATGAGCCCCCCCATGAGAGCGAAAGAAGAGGTGAAGGCAGTCAAACTGCAATGTCGGCGCGGATTTGAATTCATCGTGGGTCCAAATCAGTTAGGTATCAAAATTGTGGTGCGGCATATCTGCTCGCTGAGCGACTCGGGTATGATATTGAAAAAGCGCCATAGCTTAGGCATGCCCTCGGCATAGCAGCCGCTTCAACGATGACGGAGCAAAGGTAACCTAGCAGGAAACATTCGCATTTATGTGCATTTCAATATACTTTGTGTGCAAATCCGATCTAGGTGGCAGACGTTCGAGGGACCCAATTGCGACCCCAAAGTAAAAGAAAAAATGTAATCTACTTTCCTGCATGGATCGACATCGAAAGCGAATTCGGCGTGCTCGACTACGCACGCAAAGCTGGCTGGTTTCTGCACGGATTAGCCTCTCATGGTGGTAACATCGAAGCGCTGAGGAACCAACTGGCTGACGGCCTGGTGACAATGCTGTTCGGCGATCAGACGGCACTTGGGCGCTACGCCGATCAATTGCAGATACCGGTGGTTGACATGGGCTCTGACGCACGAGCTTCGAACTACCCAAAAGTCGTCCAAGATGATCATGCAATCGTCGCCATGGGGGCACAACATCTACTTGAGCGCGGAATTCGCCATATTACGTTTTTGAAGCATAGATCGATTCAACAACAGCAAGTACGCGAACAGGCCCTGCGGGCCATAATCGCCAGTACAGAGGCGACCTATTACCCCATAGACTTTGGCGCACTGCGCCACGGATCCGATCGCATGATCCAGAAACAGAAACTCCTGGCCACCTTATTGCAGGAGCTACCTAAACCTCTGGGGGTCATGCTTAACTACGACAAGGATTTGCCGGTGGTTACCGAAGCCTGTCAACTGGCCGGCTTGTCTATTCCCAATGACATTGTAGTTACCAGTATGGGCAACAACATCGCGCTGTGCGAACTGGGTGAGATGCCGTTAACCAGTGTAGATGTTAATCACAGACTGCATGGTTACCGAGCGGCCGAGTTGCTGGACCGACTGATGCACGGAGAAACACCGCCGACAGAACCCATGCTAATCCCACCGTCGCATCTGGTGGTTCGACGCAGCAGCGATATGTATGCGACGGCAGACACCACCTTGCAAGCTGCATTGTCTTTCCTCGCGGACAATGCCTCCGATCCGTCGGTGAATGTGGATGATGTGGTCAGAGCAAGCCCGAGCTCAAGGCGCAAACTGTACAGCCTGTTTCAACATGAGCTCGGTCGCGGCATCAGTGAAGTGCTTACCGACATGCGTTTGGAGGAAGCACAACACTTGCTTCTCGACACGGATTTAAAAATAGTCGCGGTCGCTCATCAAGCGGGGTTTTCAGGACACGCAAGTTTGGTTCGCACGTTCACACGGAAAACAGGGCTGACGCCGATTGCGTTCAGGCGACGGGCACAAGGTGATTCGTGGAGACAATATAATGCGTTGTACCATGCGGCGCGTGTTTAACTTTCAGTCATGCTGTGTCCGAAACTCGGTGACCGCCAGACTTGTAGGAATCGATGGCAGCGCGCCCTCGCGCGTTACGGACAGCGCCGCAGCGGCCATAGCCTGCTGCAGAGCGGCGGTCACCGAGGTGCCCGGATCGCGTAACTGCGCTGCAAGGTAGCCATTGAAAACATCACCCGCAGCTGTGGTATCTACAGCCTGCACGTGATATGCCGCATACCGTTCAGTGTGTAGCTTACCGCCTGTTGTAGTGGCCAACAGCACACCGTCGCCGCCTAGCGTGACCACTATATTGTTCACCCCTTGTGTTAACAATCGTTCGCACGCGGCGTGTAACCCAGCGTCGGTATATGTGGCAACCTCAGCTAGTTCGGCGAGTTCGCCGCGATTCGGCGTCAGCACATCTATCCATTTATACAGCTGATCGGGCAAGGGCTGCGCCGGTGCCGGGGCAGGATTGAGAACCACTCGGGCACCGCCGGTGTGCGCTAGTTCGGCAGCGCGCAGTACTGATGCTAGCGGTGTTTCCAGTTGCAATAACAGCACCTTGGCCTGGGCTAACAACTGTCGTGCCTCTTCAACCATCGCAATGCTCAGATGGGCATTGGCCCCGGCGGTGATGCCTATGCAGTTTTCACCTTCGGCATTCACAAAGATGCATGCGGTGCCGGTGCTGCAGTTCGCTATATCCGCTACATGTGCATCGTCCAGTTTCAGGGTGCGGAATTCTTGGCGGATGGTGGCCGCACTGGTGTCGTCACCGATGCAACTGATGAACTGTGTCGGTGCTTCGGCCAGGTGGCAGGCCACAGCCTGGTTCGCGCCTTTGCCGCCAATTGCGGCACGCAAGCGGCCACCACCCACGGTTTCACCCAGTGCCGGTAGACGCGGCAAATGCATGCAAATATCCCAATTGGTGCTGCCGAGAACAACTACCGTCCCATCCTGAGCCTTTGTCATGACCACCTCCCTTTGTTGTAGTTCATGGCTGCTGCAATTGTGCAGACGAGGACTCCATGTGACCCCAGCGTGTTCTTTCCTGCAGATAGATATTGGCATCGATGCGCGGCGCTGCGTCGAGAATCATCGCCTGGCGGGTTTCTGCGGTGTAGCGCGGCCACGACGGCAGACCAGCACCGTTGGGGTCACCGCTGCGGGCGAAGCGAATGATTGTATTTGACCAGTCGAGTGCGAGCTTTCGCACCTGTGGGTCGTTGCGGTCATAGAGAAATGCATCATCCGGTGCTCCTCCGGCGAAGTTATTGAACGTGAAGGCGATTTCCAGCGCATGGGCGGCGCCGAGATCCGGCACCTGCGATGGCAGGTCGAATCTATACAGCCAACCCCCAGGTCCTGCCGCGCTGGCCCGAACTGCCCAGTTCGTGGCGGGACGATGGAACACCTCGTTCAACATGCGTTCGATACGTTGCTTACTGCTGTCTTGCGGATACTCTTCGGCGAGTTGATCGACGTATTCATCGCCGCTGACGCCCGCGGTCGGCGGCACCATACCTCGCGCCATCATGTCGTACGTCATTGGCGGCATCATGCGCGAAAAGAAATTGCCTTCATCGCGATTGCTGCCGGCAATGAGCGGGACTCCGTTATTACCGCGCTCGATCAGTGCCTGTTCCGGTGTGCGGGTAACAACTGTTCCATCAACCGCACGCCCAGTGCGATAGTTGGCTCCGTCCTGGGCATTTATAATCTCGTTGGCAGGCAGGCTTTTCAGTGTGGTGGCTAGGTCTGTTATGTCGACGCTGAGTTGGTCCGCCAACCGCTGGCGCCAGTCATCCTTCTTCCGGGGTACCGCCAACACCGACGGGCCGCTGTGAGACATGGCGCGGTGATAAAGTCCGTCAGCAGTGGGTGCCGCCAGAATGCTCATGACCGAACCACCACCGGCGGATTCTCCAAAAATGGTCACGTTGCCCGGATCGCCGCCATAGTCAGCAATGTTGTCGCGGACCCAATTCAGCGCCAGTATTTGATCGCGAATACCGTTGGCATGAGAACCGGTAAATTCATCACCGTAAGAGGACAGATCAAGAAAACCGAGAATGCCGAGGCGGTAGTTGATCGCGACCACCACCACATCGCCTTGTTGCGCCAATACCGAACCGTCGTACTCACCGGAACCTGACACATAGGCGCCACCGTGAATCCAGAACAATACGGGCCGCGGGCTATCCTCCGTTGCCGGTGTAAAAATGTTCAGCGCCAGACTGTCTTCTGACATCTGCGCGACATCGTTGGTTTCAGTGGCGGTTTGCGTTTTTTGCCAGGCGCGTTTGCCAAATGTGGTGGCGTCAAGCACGTCTGACCAAGGGTCTGCTCGACGTGGCGGCATGAAACGATGTTCGCCGCTGGGTGCCTTGCCGTAGCGAATACCTAGAAATGCATGCACGCGGCCGTTGCTGAGCCCGGTGAGGGTGCCAAGACGCGTGTCGAGCGTCGTGCGGTCAGGCCAGGCCAGAATGTGCGCCGTGCTTGATGACACTGCGAGCTGTTGCACCGCACGCTGGAGGTTCCAGAAATAGCCAAAGATAACGGCCGCGATTAACAGCACGATAGCGACGATGCTGGCGAGGACTCTCATGGAACATGATCCCGCTTGAGGTGATTCCGGAGGTCGATATCTACTTCCATTGGATAGCTCATGTTCTTGTCGTGACTGCGGCGCGACCATGCCGCGCTAAGGGCTTTCATGATGGTTCTCTCGTTATGGTGTTGCTTCTGCCAGATCGGTTTCAATGTCTGATGGATTTATCCAGAGCGGCCGATTTAAGACTCGATTGGTATGCTGGCTCTGACCCTTCAGCTATCTTCGCTGTTGTACGCTTCGTCGGCATTGCAGCACCAACGCGCTTGCGCCAGCCATGCAGTTCGTCCAGCAGTGACTGTGCCAGTTTTTCCCGTGGCTTAGCGAGGTTGGTGGTTTCACCAATATCGGTGCTCAAATCGAATAGCTGTATCGTGTCATTTTCGAAGTATTCAATCAGTTTGAACTGCCCTCGACGGATCGCACCCGCGGGGCTCTGCATGCCGTGATTGCTATAGTGCGGAAAATGCCAAAACAAGGATTTGGCAGGCGATACCTCTCCGCGCACATCCGCCGCAAAGCTCACACCGTCGAGATGTTGATCATCTAATGCGGCAATGCCAGCCATCTCCAGAATGGTTGGAAAAAAATCTGCAGTGATAATGGGGGTCGCAGAGGTGACCCCACGTGCTCCTTGACCTGGCCATTGCACAATTAATGGCACTCGAATCCCACCCTCATACAGCCACCCTTTAGCCCCTCGCAATGGAAGGTTGGCGGTCGCATACGCTTTGTCGAGCATTTCATCGGGCACCACCCGTGTGCGGTTCCACCAATTGGCTGCCGACATTCCTCCATTGTCTGAGTAGAACAAGATAATGGTATTGTCCCTCAGGTTTAAGCGTTCGAGGGTGTTGATGATTCGTGCAAAGCTGTGATCGATGCTTTCGACCATAGCGGCAAAGTGAACGTTGTCCTGATGTTGTTTCACCTTCACCGTGCGATTCGGTAAAAGAGTGTGGCCCGCGTGTGTTGGTGTATCGATCAGTGCGTCGAGTGCCTTGCGAGACAACGGAGTTGGGTCGTCAGGATTGCCTTCGAGAATGAACTCCGGACGTTTTGGTGGGTCAAACTTGGTGAGCTTTTGTTGATATTTCTCGACCAAATCGAGACGACCTTGTATGGGGTCGTGGACCGAAAAATGTGATAGATACAGGAAGAAAGGTTCTTTTTGGGATTTTTCGATGAACTCTACAGCGAGTTTCGAAACCCGATCGGTGACGTACTCATCCTCTTCGTTTTCTCGTGTTAGCCCGGCCATTTTGTACGGAGGATAGTATCCGCCGCCCGGACAACAGTGGTTCCAAGCCGGCACCTGGACGTCAAACCCTTGCTGAGTCGGGCCAAATCCTTTCTTGCCGAGATGCCATTTTCCAAAGAGACCTGTTTTGTAACCTTGGGTTTTAAAGACCTCGGCAATTGTGGTTTCTTTCAAAGGCAAAGCCGGTATTTTCTCGGCTTCAATGACAGCCTCCGTATCATCTGGTGGGCGCTTGCCGGGTAAATAGTCGGTGAGCTTCAGTCGGGCTGGATGTTTGCCAGTCATCAGGCTCGCTCTGGTCGGTGAACATACATGGCCAGCGGCGTATGCATCGGTAAATCGGATGCCTTCCGCCGCGAATTGGTCAATATTGGGTGTCTCATGAAACGTGCTTCCATAGACGCCAAGATCAGCCCAGCCCATGTCGTCTACTAAAAATAGAATCACGTTAGGTTGTGTGTTTGCGAGGGCTGTGCAGCTGATGAGCGATAGGAGCACTGAGAGATACTTAGATATAGTCATTTGAGTTTTTTTTGTAGTTGATCTTCAAGAAGCTGAAAAAAATTTAGGGGTCAGAGTCAAGGGTCAGAGTAGATTTGACCTATCAACAATTGTTCAAATCGCCAATAATAGGGCCGAC